>NZ_JAVJUO010000054.1:0-9141 GCF_040220555.1 Coleofasciculus sp. C1-SOL-03 | reverse complement strand
CCCCCATCACCCCCATCAGATCTGGCAAAGAGCGCAATCAATTACACCTGTGGTACACAGGCAAATTGATCCGCGTGTGCAAATGCGCCAGATGATACAACGGGCAGCTCAAATCGATGGAAATCAGGCATCTGGGGATTTAGAGAGTCGGTTGAATGCGTCTAAGGGTGGAGGTTCTCCCTTATCGGAGGGCGTGAGAGGATTTATGGAACCGCGCTTTGGGGCAGATTTTAGTGGGGTGAGGGTGCATACGGGTGGTGAAGCGGTGCAGATGAACAAGGAGTTGGGCGCACAGGCGTTTACTCATGGGAGTGATATTTATTTTGGGGCAGGGAAATTGCCAGGGAATAATGAGTTGACAGCGCATGAGCTGACTCATGTTGTCCAGCAGGGAACTGCACCCGACATTCAACACCGATCTGGGAATGAAAGCGGTGAGACACACATCCAGAGCAGCGAAGTGCAGATGGGGATCGCTAGTCACGTAGTGCAGTTTTGGCCCGGTGATGGCATGTTGCCCCCAGGAGACTGCGGTTGGGCGACATATGTCGGTCTGCGGGGAGCGGTCGAGACAGCAAAAGCGATCGTGAGTACCCTCGGTGCTTGCTCTGCAGGTGACAACTGTCTCACTCTTGCGACCAAGATCGCCGCTATCACGGCGGAGATCGCTGCGCGTCTGGCGCTGGACACTACCTGCTTTAGGGGCGGAGACACCGGCCATCGCCAGCAAGTGCAAGATAAGATCAACATGGTGAACCGCTGCTACCGATTCTTCACGAATTCTAACTGTCCGCAAGAGTTGATCGAAGCGATGGAAGCAGTCGTCGAACGCGCTCGAGAGGTCGTCGCGGCGGCAGCCATGGCAGTGCTAGTTATCGCGGCAGTGGTTGCACTTATCGCAGCGATTATCGTACTCGTAAAGGCCATCATTGTGGCAGCCGGAGCAACCGCCGTCGCAGCAAGCGCCGCCGCAGTGATGGCGGTACTTTTGCTGATCCTCGACCAGATCTCGCCCGAGAACCCGACAACTACGTAATGACATGCAAATCCCTCCTGACAAGAACCTCAAAGAGCGCTTCTTCAATGCGTTCGCCTCGCGCCCCCGACCCCTAGCTACTCAGATCTTGCGACCGGCGGTGAACTATGACGGCGATCGCCTGCGCGAACTCCTGGCTACGAATACGTCAACGGAACTCTCGGTGTACGATCTCCGAACCGAGGTCGAAGGCAACCTCTGGATGCTTGCTCCGGAGGCATTCCGGTACTTCCTACCAACCTTCCTGTACGCTTCCCTGGAGTCCTATGCATCTCTCAGCATCTTCGTCTCCGAACTCGTAGGCGCACTTACTGAACCCTCTCGTACAGACGTCGTAGAAGCGCTTGATCGAGCTACTAGCCTCCCGTCCGGTCTCGGTTTGCCGGACGACATGACCGAGCTACTCCGTAAGCAGCAGCTCGAATGGTTCGATTCCGGTACTCCACTAGCCATTTTCCACGAGCGCTTCGACAGCCTAACCCCCGCCGAAGGTGGCGCGATTCTCGACTTTTTTGCCGCCCTCCAAGAAACCCACGGCGCGGATTTTCCGTTCGGAGAGTTGGAGATCGCTGTCGATCGGTACTGGAGCCGCTATCGAGCATTCATGGATAACTGATAAGAACTTACTAATTTCAAGACTGATACTGCGATCGCGTCTCTAGCACCAGCTTATATCATGTCTGGTTGAATACCCATAATTAAGGTGATGGGGAGATGGAGTGAGAGGGAGAGGGGGGAAGTTTTTATGGGTGATTTGCCAGACATCATATTACATGAGGGTGCATACGGGTGGTGAAGCGGTGCAGATGAATCAGGAGTTAGGCGCTCAGGCGTTTACGCATGGCAATCATATCTACTTTGGGGCTGGAAAATCCCCAGGCGTTGATCATCTGACAGCCCATGAATTGACCCATGTGGTGCAACAATCTGGAATATCAGATAGCCTTGCACAAAAAGATGTGATTCAACGCACAACTATTGGCGATGTTTTAGATGAATTCTTCGCGCCATGGTCTAGGGAAAGACTATGGGTTATGAGAGAAAGCGATAACTACACCAGAATTGTGCGACGATGGCAACCTGTGATTAATGCCGTCAATCAAGCCAAAGCAAATCTTGAAGCTAATTGCAGAAATTGGCAAGCGAATCATCTGACGGATGCATCCTGGACACCTGGAATGACAGATCCGCCGGTTACTGATCCTAATGCTCACCGTATTTGGGTTAATAGTCCGCCTGGAACTGACCCTGAAACTTGTAAAAACGCATTTATCATATACGTTACTTCAAAACTTAACCCGATACCGATGAGTCCAGAGATTCAAACATTTGAACTGTACACCTGCTCAATTGGCTCATTTGGTATATATGCAACCGTCGATTCTATTGATTGCGATGCACAAACAGCCACAATGAATATCTGGATGTATAACGCAATGGATCAGGAATCTTTTGGTCGATTTGCAAATCACCCAGCTTTTGCTTTAAGTGGAATGGAAAGGCAGTATATGTGGTGGAATTGGTCTGAGCCTCATAGCTGGGGATCTTCTGCTAATCCAGGTGGAAATTCTGGGGGTTCCAATAGATGGTAATAATTCACTCCCCAGTAGTGTTGCGATCTAAGATGAGCATGATGAAAATAATGAAGCACCTCCTTTTGGGTTTAATGCTTGCCTTCCAGGTCGGTTGCGAGTCTGAAAGCAGTGGACAGGCTAGTGGAGTAACGGCTGCCAGTAAAGATCCTGATATCATACTGGAGTCTGTACAGGTTGGCACGCGCTTAGCACAGTTCTACGTTGACTTGGGTTCAGACAGCGCCGTCCTCGGTTTCTCAGTTGAGAATGATGCAGGTCAACAGCGTTACTTCCCGATGTATGGCTCCACCTATCGTGGGATTCCATCTGTCACATTAGAAGTATTTGCGTCCGCCTCCCAGGAGGAAATGTGGGTCTATTCCTCTTGGCAAGGATATGAACTCCTTGCCTATCATCGTATGGGTACGGATCAATCCATGACTCAATATGGAGAAATTACTTCTTTTGACCAACCAACACCTGAAAGTTTCGGTGGAGGAACGGGGCGCTTCCCTGAGATGAATACTGAGGAAGTGTATAAGGTAGCTAATATCAAGTACGATAGAAACAATGCAGCAAGATGAATTAGCTTGTGGTAAATCCCCCATTCCGGCTCTCCCGTACTTAGAGTGATAATAAAGTCGGCTATCGGTCTAAGGCGGGACATTTTGGTTAGGAAAGGGAAATCTTAACAGGGAACAGGGAATAAATTTGTCCCGGCTTGGGTTGGTAGCCAATTAACAAATAGGACGCTGACCCAGGGGAACAGCATGAATATATTCGCTACCTGAGGCGGGCCACCCCCGGCGATAAGAGGCTTCTTCTGGCTTTCCCCAGCCAAGCTGAAGGATGATTTCCAGAATCTGGGAATTCCCATAATGTAAAAGGTTAACCCATTCCGTTCGCGATGCGATCGCGTCCACATCGTCAGCCTGTATTTGGCGATAGTCTTTGCCGAGACGGATACTCAGGTACAAGTCCATACCCGGAGTCACCTGTCGCCAAAACTCCAAGATTGACGGTTTAGCCGCTTTGATTATCTCTACGTCACGAGTTAACGCCACTAACTGATCATGCACCGTCGGATAACGCAATGTGATTCCGTTGAGGGTTAACTGTCGCCACACGATACCCGAAACCTGATGTTGTCGCTGATAGTGGTGAACCGCCGCTTTAAAATCTCGATAGGCACTAAATTTTTGAATGCCCTCAGATTTGAGAAATCGATCAATCACCGGATTTCCCGATGCGGAAGCGGCTAGATTCAGACGCTGACCATTCATACAGGCACGGCGTTCCTCTGCCAAAATTTGGATCAGTTCCTCGGTGCTGTAGACCCGTGACATCAGATGTGCGATCGTTGTAGATTGGGACAGCAAGAGTGTCGAGGGGCAGGAGTGCCGGAGTGCGGAGGGGCAGGGGAAAATTGAGATATGCACTCTGCCACAAGTTGACTTACTTTATACTTGCATATTTTGGATACTTTTCCCCAAACTCCTTGAGCGCGTTAGTCTTGGCTTAATTCCGTATTAATCTCGTTAATCGGTCGCCGTTTTAAATCTAGTGATTCAGAACGGGGAAGTAAGTCAAAAACCTCCCGGAAGACATCATCAACTTTTTCGTAGCTGACTTGTCCCGTTTCATTCAACCGAACCTCACCCTCTTGGTCAATGAGAACGGTTTGGGGGACTAATCCTTCATAATAGTAGCCCGGTTTCATTGGGTCATCACTCGGTTTGTCGTACAGAGTATCTGCACTAATGGGGATAAAACTCGCCGCCCGTCCGTAAGGCGCTTGTAACTGGGACACGACCGTGGAAAACTGCTTACAGTCTTTACTGTCATCGATATAGAACACCAGCAAGGCAGGTTTATGGGCTTTTATGGAGTCTGCCAGAGTGACACGCGGCGGGACTAGGGAACCATTCCCCGCATAGAGGGCAAAGATATTGCCGTCAAAGTGGTCATCATTGAGATCCGCTAGGGCGGATGGTGTGGATAACAGCAAGCAACCGAGGACAGCAATCAGAGTGACCAGACATCGGGCAATGAGACGTTTATAAGAATCGCGATTGGTTGGATGTTGACTGAGAACAGGCAATGAGTCAAAGGTCATATTACACAAAATTGTTTCAGAGAAATCCCCTGTTTCTGATTATCCCTGATTGGCTGAGGAGTTCAAGCGATCGCACAAACTGAATCGTCCAATTATCATACCATCGCCATAAAGTCAACAACAACCAGGGAATAGGGGACAGGTAACGTTACGCAAACATTACGCAAACATAACGAAAACGCGATCACAATCATCGGTTGTTGAGACTGGAGTTAACAACCACACTTCAGGGTACTACCGATGCAACCGATGCTGATGTTAACTTCTCGTTGGACTACTGATATAATAATAGATTTTCATCTGGCTGAGTTCAGCGACAACATCTTGACAATAACGTCCTTCACATCTGGATTTTTGTCCGTTGTCAGTTACCACGGACTACAGAAAACTTGTGTACAGGTGAAGGGCGAAGCCTTGACAACAAGAATTTGGCAGTAGAACTGGAAAATCTGGGAGTGATTGTTTCTCCCCGATAACGTTTAACTTTTGACGTTCGACTTGTGACTTATTTAATGACTAACCCGGATAATACTTCAGTCGCCCATAAAATTCGCTCCTTAGCCCGAATGCGCTCAGAACAATCGATTCCCGTTTTTCTGCAAGGACTCAACCAGGACGATAATAGCGTACAGGCTTGGGCAGCGTGGGGACTGGCACAAATTGGCAGTGATGCGGTAGTCACGCCGTTACTCGCCGCCCTGGGAGATTCATCGCCGCAGGTGCGACGATGGGCAACCTGGGCATTAGGAGAAATCGGCTGTGAACGGGCAGTTACGGGACTCCTGGACGCCCTAAACCATGAAGATGCTCAAGTCCGTTGGCGGGCGGCGACGGCATTGGGACGTATTGGCAATCCCGTGGCAATTGACCCACTCCTACAGGTTTTGCGGGAAGATGAGGATCACTATGTTCGCGGTAGAGCGATATGGGCGTTAGGACAACTCAGAAGTGATGCCGCACTCGAAGAATTAAAACGGGCACTCTATGACCCAGACTTTTATATTCACACCAAAGCCGTTTATGCCTTAGGTAATCTGGCGAGTGAAGGTGCGGTGTCTATTCTCCTGGAAGGGCTTTATCATCCTGTCTTAGAAGTGCGGGCGGCGTCTGTGTCCGTATTAGGGGAAATTGGCACAGAAACTGCCATTGCGGGAATTTTACAGTCCCTTAGCGATGGAGATGTTTTTGTTCGCACCAGAGTGGTGGAAGCCTTGGGTAATATTGGCACTCCAACAACTATAGCGGGTATTCGACAAGCACTTAATGATGAGGATGCTTATGTTCGAGATAGAGCATCGGCGGTGATTGAAAAACTTAAGGGGGCGATGAATCGCGACGTGCAGGATACCTCAGCCATGGCGGCGAGTTCTATTCAAATTCCGGGTTTACCGAAACTCTGGATTGGTTCATTTAGTGAAGCTAGTGAATATCTCTGGTCGAAAACCCCAGGGTCATCGATTCGCTACCTGATTTCCATTGGTTCTCCGGGGGTTGCTCCGCCTCCGGGTTATACTCGCATTCCTCACCACCTGCGATTAGAGTTTGATGATATTGATATGCCCCATGATGATCCCGAATATGTCTTGCCGACAGCAGAGCATATCCTGCAAATTATCGAATTTACCAATTTGATTTCGTCGAACCAGGGGGATTTACTCATCCATTGTCAATCTGGAGTGAGTCGTTCGGCGGCGGTGGCGTTGATTGTTTGTGCTGAGTTATTGGGCGTGGGTAGAGAGGACGATGCCCTTGCCAATGTTTTAGCCGTTAGACCCCAAGCCTTGCCAAATTTGTGGATTGTCCAGTTAGCCGATGATATTTTAAATTGCGGGGGTCGATTGGTTCAAGTGGTGCAACAGCATCATGACGCGGTGAAATAGTTTTGACTCTTCCCTACCATTGAGGACATGGCGTCTGTGTAGGGGCGGGTTTCACGATTATCGTTGCTTCCCTACCAGATGCGACTAAACCCGCCCTGACCAAGGTTGGAGTGAAAGGTTTATAGTGTGCGATGCAGACGTTTATGGCGAAGACAGCGCAACTACAAACTTACGCAAATAGGTAGAATATTATGCTGACGAGCTATAGATGGCTGAGTAAATAACCTAGTATAAGCTCAGGGAAACGAGAAGCTGCCCCGTCTGGGAGGAGTGTGGATGTGAGTCAATCAGTGCTAGATCAAGTGCGTCTGAGTTTATCGGTAGGCGCGGCTAAAAGCGTTACCTCGTTGGTGCGAGGATTCCGTTTAGGGGCAGCGAGTGTATTGCCAGGGTCAATTGCCCGCAGAATTCAACCCCATGCTTTGCCGTTGCTTTTGGCACAGGTACGGCGTGGGGTGATTCTGATTGTGGGGACGAATGGGAAAACTACGACGGCTCTATTGTTGCGAACTCTGTTAGAGCGTCAGGGGTGGCGAGTGGCGCATAATGTCACGGGTGCGAATTTGATTAATGGGTTGGTAACGGCGTTGATGGAGCATACCAATGGTGTTGGTGTGTTGGATGCCGATTACGCCATTTTAGAAGTGGATGAAAATATATTACCCTTGCTCTTGCAGGATTGTCAGCCCCAGGTGATTTTGGGCTTAAATTTGTTTCGGGATCAGCTCGATCGCTATGGGGAAGTGGATACAATTAGTCAGCGCTGGCTGAAGGCGATCGCACCGCTTCCTGCTCAAACACGGGTAATTTTGAATGCCGATGATCCGACGCTGTGTCATTTGGGTCAACAGTTATCGCAAACGGTGCGATTTTTCGGTTTAAATGAACCGGAACACTATTTGGAAGAAATTCCCCATGCCGTAGACTCGATTTACTGTCCCAGTTGCGGCTATCCCTTGGATTACAAGGGGGTTTACTTGTCTCATTTAGGCGACTATCACTGCGCGAGTTGCGGCTTTAGTAAGAGTTCTTTAGCTGTCAATAGTCAGGAGTGGCCCCAAATCTTAATTGGCATTTATAACAAATATAATACCCTGGCGGCTGGATTAGTGGCAGAGGAATTGGGGATTGAACGGGCGGACATTTACGACACGGTTAAAACCTTCAAAGCTGCATTTGGACGCGCCGAGGAATTGGTGGTGCAGGGGAAGAAGGTGCGGATTCTGTTATCGAAGAATCCAGTTGGGATGAATGAAACGATTCGGGCGGTGCATGATATCCAAAAACAGGGGGGCGCATCGACGAAGTTAGTCGTGTTGAATGACCGCACCCCTGATGGCACTGATGTGTCTTGGATTTGGGACGTGGATACCGAGAAGCTGGTGGCGTTAGGCGGGACGATTGTCGTGAGTGGCGATCGCGTTTATGATATGGCATTGCGCCTCAAGTATTCTCAATCTGAGGCAGATCCTCCCTGTAAGTTGATTATTAAAGAGGATTTAAAAGAGGCGATTAAGACGGCATTAGAACAGACACCAGAGGATGAAACCCTGCATATTTTACCCACCTATTCTGCTATGTTAGAAGTGCGGGGATTGCTCACCGGGCGGCAGATTTTGTGAGTTTTCATAGGTCATTATCCCGACAAGAACAGTGATTTTAGCTTTTTTCGGGTAGCCAGTTCATCTCTAATAGTTGGTCGAGGGTATAAGGGCAGTTTTCGGGAAAATCCACCTCATATCCGGTCTTTTGTTTCACGTAGTTTAATGCTTTTTCATAAATCTTGACTTGGTTCTCCTGGAGATGATTCCGTAAATTTTGGGTTAAATCTTCATTGATTTGGGTTCTAAAACTCATGATTTCGGCTTGCCAATGATTGGCATTATAATCATGTTCTGCCGTCCAATATTGCCAAAGTAGCAAATGTCGGATAATCTGTTCGAGAAACCGTTCAACTGTTTTTTTCTCTCGCCGACTAAAGTCTTCCAACTCCTCAATTAAATGGTCTTTGTCCAACTCATTGAATCGGTTTTCTTTTAACAAACTAATGGTTTGTGTTAACCATTGGTCATATTCAACCTCATAAAGTGATGCTAAGTTCATGTTTACCGTCATGTTTACCTCTGTTTATTGACCGTTGTAGGTTGGGTTGACGACTGTTACCCAACAGGATATAGGGCTAAGGTTCCCTACTACAAGCCGAATCTAATCTATCAAATAAGGTGTGCCACGCCACTACTGGATTGACAGCTAAAATTGGGGATTAGATATAACCATTATCGGGCGCACGCCATTCTGATTGCAGGGTACGGTGCAAGTATAACTAAAACTTTTAACGGGTGTGAGATTTGATTTAATATTTGTTGCTTAACAGAGCTTAACGGGCAAAAAAACTGTGAGAATTATTTGCAATAAGCAACGAAATTGCGTGGATTCAGCGATTTGTCTATACTAATAATGGGTGTTTTTTATGTGCGTTTTTAGGGAAAGTCGCCTCATCGTAAGCTGAACCCCTTGATTTTGCGTCAAGAAGCG
>NZ_JAVJUO010000053.1:0-20899 GCF_040220555.1 Coleofasciculus sp. C1-SOL-03 | reverse complement strand
CGGACAATGACGTTAAAAACATCTCCAAGTCGGTGAAACCGATGGGGTTAAGTTCATCGGCAGGAGTTGGCAAGCCTTTGCAATAAGTTATCGTGGTCATCGCTTTTTGGTTACCTCCTGAGGTTATTGCACTATTTTTTTTGTGCTTATGACAAAGAGGACTATATTTACCAATTAAGTCAACAATATCATATCGACTCCAGACCACCAGCTGTCCGAGAAGATCATAAGCCAGCCGTTGAGTTCCCATCGGTGCAACGTGCAAGACCGTCACACAAAGTCGAGTAGCTGCTTGTTGGGGGTTAAACTAGACATTGCCTGATTATATCACAGAAAATGTCCAGTTATGTCACTAATTGTCTAGATATTTACGGACTGTTAGTTAACCCCTCTTTTTCGTGATCCAGACGCAGTTCCCCGGCTGGAGGTTGACGCAGGGATTCGGGGGTTTGTTGACCCACGGCATCTTTAGCCACCGTTACTCCCCCATCCACCAGCCAAAGCGCTCCGGTGACATAGCTGGCTTGCTCCGACGCCAGAAACGCACAAACATTGGCAATTTCCTCCGGAGTACCCCGTCGTCCCATTGGTGCCGCCATAACCAGGGTTTCCTCCATCTGGGCATCCATCGGACCAGTTTCTTGGTGCGTCCAAGCCGTATCAATCGCACCGGGACAATAACAGTTTGCCCGCACTCCATACTTCGCTTGTTCCACAGCTACCCCTTTAACAAAAGCGTGCATCCAGCCTTTGGTTCCGCCGTAGGGAGAATTTTTTGCCACACCATTAAATCCGGCTTCTGAACCAGCACAAACAATGTTACCCCGGCTTTTTTGCAAATGAGGTAGGGCATACTTAGTCATCAGGAATGCCGATCGCAGATTCATCTTCAGAGTTTGATCAAATGCCTCTATCGGATACTCTTGGGTTGGCGCCGTTGCCAGAAAGACACCAGCATTATTCACCAAAATATCTAGCGTCCCGTAGTGGTTAATCGTCGCTTCCACACAGGCTTGAGCGGGATTCATGTCCGAGACATCCCCTCGATCTGCGATCGCCTCCCCACCAAAATCGTTGATGGCTTTGGCTACCTCCTCCACTGGATCATCCGGTAATCCGTTAACCACAACCTTAGCGCCTTCTTTGGCAAACTTATGGGCGATCGCTTCCCCGATACCCGTTCCCGCACCAGTAACAATGGCGACTTTTCCCTCTAGGAGTCTACTCACAAGCCAAACCTCTTCCCCAATTATTTCTACTCTGTTCTTTTTTAAGGTCTTCTGGAATCAAGGGTCTCTACATCTATCTGCGGTAGGGTTTCTTTTTTGCAGAAATTGGTAAGTGACAAATGACCAATGACCAATGACCCATGACCCATGACCCATGACCAATGACCCATGACTTAACCGCCAACAGCCGCCAGGGTAGTCGGTTCAGCAGGTGTCGCCTCTTGTTCTCCCAGACGATTGTGATAAAGGTCGGCTAAACGCTGTTCATAGTCTGCCAAGTCCGTTTCAATCTGAGTAAACAGCACCGTTGAGGTGGGATCGGTGAATTGTTTCCGCAGATTATAGGCATCGACAACACCCGTTTGAATGTCACCGAGAGCATGGCGTAAAATGGAGAGACTGTCGTTCGGTTGCAGCCAATTTTGTAAAGCAGCGTAGGCATCTGTCGCCACTTCCGGAATCGATTCAAATGCCTGCAAATCTTTCAAGCGATTCTCCAGGATGATAATGTGTTGCTGCTTATTTTCCATAATTTCTTGCAGCAGCGATCGCAACTCTAAATCAGTGGCTTTTTGGGCATAATACTCAAACACTTTTCGCCCATATCGTTCCCCGGCTAAGGCAGTATTCAATCCATTCACAATATCCAGCTTGGTATTTCCCCCCCAAGCTTCTGCCAATTGCCACCATTGAGCCGTCATATCTGTTTCATCGGGTAAGGCTTGATCCGGAATTCCTAACCCCAAGCGGGTGAGAATGGCGGTAGTAAAGATTGCCAAATCACCGGGTTGACGAGAGGTAATTAGATTCCCATCCACGACTAAGGGTTCATCCACATAGTTCGCCCCCGCGTTGGTCATATCCTTGCGAATCGAGAGAAATCCGGTGGCATTTTTACCCTGAAGTACATCCGCTTCAATTAACACTTGCGGACCATGGCACACCGCCGCGACGAGTTTATTCAACTCCATCGCCTTTTGCACAAATTGGACGGCATTGGGATTATTTCGCATCGTATCCGGTGCCATCCCGCCGGGAATAATTACGGCATCAAAGGTGTCTGGACGGGTTTCGGTGACTGTACCATCCGGTTTAATCGAAACTTTGCCTTGTTTGCCGTGATAGGTGTCATTCATGCGCGAACCCAGCACCACAACCTGTGCGCCAGCTTGTTGCAGCGCTTTATACGGGATTTGAAACTCGGAATCTTCAAACTTCTGATCGATCAGAATGGCAACTTTTTTGGGTGTATTATCGGTTATCATCATTGGAGTTGTTAACGACTTTATAACTTACTCAAAGGTAGAAGGTAGAATTTTTCTCGCCCTGAAAATTCCACCGACTAAACAGATAGTTATTGATTATGCAATTTCAGCTTAGGAATGACTCCGGGAGATGTCATCCCCCAAAAGAAATAAAGTAGGATTCGCTCTGGGGTAATAAACCGAGTTGTCCCCGAAACGTTAAACTGTGGGTGCGGATAGTAATATATAAGGAGATATGGAACCTGAAAAGATTAACCAATCCCAATCCAAGCCCGCATCAGAATCAGACCAAAGTCAGGAAACCCACGAAATTGAACTGACCTATCGCGGACTGAGCGATCGCAACACGGCTGATGGTAGGCTGATTGAAGAATCGAGAAACCGTATGGCAAGCGGTGAACCCACCACTGGTGATGTCGATGCCAACCTCTACCAGGCAAAAGTAGGCGGCGAGGAAGCCGTTGGTGGTTTAACGCCCACGCCCGATCAAAATGTAACCCAGGAGATGGAGCGAGCCGTTGGCGTTGAAGGCGCTCAAAAAGAACCGGTGCAAGTTACGGATAAGCTAGAACAACGAGATGAGCAGCGTTGGGAGTTAGATCCGAAATCTTCTGAAGATTATTCACAACACGGGAACTAAAAATGTAGGTGGAACAAATTCAACGTAATGGCGGGGATGGTCATTTGTCATTTGTCATTCGTCATCCTTCTGTCCTCTGTCTTGTCCCTATCAAAACGGGCGTAGTTGACTCGAATTTAGTTAGGATTAATCATCGCTAATTGTATGAATCTTGAGCAAGTTCGTCCCGCCGGATATTTTTGTGGGAATCCCAGCGATGATCATAATCTTATCGTCAGCGACCACTAATTTCCGTTTTAATAACTGAGTTTGGGCTTGCTCAACTAGCTTTTCAAAAGACTCGACTTCTTCCTCTAATAACAGAGGTTTTACTCCCCAAACTAAATTCAAGTTATGGTACACTTCTAGATTAGGAGTCAGAGCAATCACAGGTGCGCGTGGACGCTCGGCGGCGGCTAGTTTGGCGGTGTGACCGGTACTCGTGAAAGCCACAATACAGCGCAAATCTAGAATCTTATCAATCGTGTTGAGTGCTTCACTTAGGGCATGAGTTTCACTGGTTGCGGCTGGGGGATAATTAACAAACTTAATTTCCGGTTCCACATCCGTAGCAATACGAGCTAGCATTGTCACCGCTTTCAGGGGATATTTACCCACGGCTGACTCCCCAGACAACATCACTGCATCTGTGCCATCAATAATTGCATTCGCCACATCACTGGCTTCAGCACGAGTCGGACGGGGATTATTAATCATACTATCGAGCATTTGGGTGGCTGTGATTGCCGGAATCCCCTTTTGGTTACATATCCGAATAATTTTCTTTTGCAGAAACGGCACTTTTTCCGGACTCATTTCCACACCCAAATCGCCCCGTGCTACCATGATTCCGTCACTCTCATTGATAATGGCTTCTAAGTTCGCGATCGCTTGAGGTTTTTCGATTTTGGCAATCACGGGTAGGGATGAGGCATTGTGTTGCTGGAGAAATCCTTTGAGAGTACGGATATCGTCCGCCGAACGAACAAAGCTTAAGGACACCCAGTCAACCTTTTGAGCAATGCCAAATTCTAAATCGTGTTGGTCTTTGTCCGTCATCGAGGGTAGGCGATTTAGACTCAATCCGGGCAGGTTAACCCCTTTACGGCTTTTGAGTACCCCGCCTTCGACAACTTCACACTTAATGGTATTGCCCTCAATGTCCTCAACCCGCAGTTCTAAAAGTCCATCATCCAGGAGAATCTGCACTCCAGGTTCCGCTTCTTGAGCCAGGTGGGGATAGTCGATAGCCACCGTTTTCGGTTGATGATTAAATTCAGAAACGGGAACTAAGGAAATGGATTCTCCTTGAACCAAGTTCAGTCCTGCATCAGGCAGTTTTCCGACTCGAATTTTCGGTCCTTGTAAGTCTTGGAGTAACGTAATCGGTGTATCTAAGTCCTCAGAAATAGACCGTAGCAAGGAAATGGTATGAGCATGGTCATCATAGCTACCATGAGAGAAGTTTAACCGTGCTACATTCATACCCACTTGCACCATTTGTTTCAGGATGTCGGGTGAATTACTCGCAGGACCAATGGTAGCAACGATTTTAGTGCGATTGGTTAGAGGTTTCATTATCAATTATCCCTAAATTGTGGTACGGACACGGCAATGCCGTACCCGATTATCCTATTTATCTCGTCCTGTCTATTCACGCTGGTTTCATGGTCACAATACCATAAGCATCCGTTGCCAGGTAATCCTGGGCAGCCTGTTGGATATCGTGAGCATTGACCGCTTGAATGCGAGCCGGATAATTTAAGGCTGGGGTTAAATCTCCTAATTGCGAGTGATAATAACCATATTGACTGGTGCGATCGCTCGGTTTCTCATTACTAAAGGTAAAGCGATTCGCCACCTGGGTGCGAATGCGGGCAATGTCCGCCGCCTCGACAACTTCCGTTTGTAACTGACGAATATGTTCCCCAATCGCCGCTTCCACAATGTCTAAGTTCTCTGTGGGAAGTTGGGCGGAAATATAAAACACCCCCTGTAGCTGCTGGGTCATATTACTCACCCCAATATGAGTCACCAGTTTATGGTCTTCGCGCAAATCTCGCACCAACCGCGACATCCGCCCCTGTCCTAAGATAGCGGCTAAAACATCTAACGCATAAGTACTTTCCAACTGCTTCAATCCTGGTACTCGCCACACCATGACCAATCGCGCCTGCTGTAATGTCGAGTCTACATACTCTTGGCGCACAATATCCGTAAACGGCGCTTCTGGCTTATAGGTAAGACGGGAGGTATACTCAGAGTCATGCTTAACCCCAGCTTGAGCAAATCCCTGCGCCACCGTTTCAATCAACTCGTCCACGGGTAAATTACCCACGGCGACGGCTGTCATCGTTTTGGGCTGATACCAGGTGCTGTGAAAATCCCGCATCTGCTGAGCGGTTAAGCTTTCAATCACAGAAGTCGGTCCAAGTACCGGGCGACGGTAGGGGAGGTAATCAAAGCTGGTTTCTAACGCCCGCCGAAAGGTGCGGCGACGGGGACTATCTTCCGAACGCCGAATTTCTTCTAACACCACTAGCCGTTCCCGTTCAAAGGCGTCATCGGGAATCAGGGGATTTAACACCACATCCAGTTGCAAGGGTGCGAGTTGGGCAAAATCCTTGGGGGCTGTGGTGATGTAATAATGGGTGTAATCATGACTGGTTGCCGCATTCGTCACCGCACCACATTCTTCAATCAGCCGCTCAAACTCGCCACTGTTCAAGCGTGGTGTTCCCTTAAAGACCATGTGTTCGAGAAAATGTGCCATCCCGTTAATCGGGTCAGGTTCAACGGCGGAACCCACATTCACCCAGACATTCAGGTTAACCGCATCGACAGGCATCTGCTCTGCCACAATGGTTAGACCATTCGGTAATGTCTCAATAGTTGGGGCATTTAGAGGTGGAGTTTTGAGCAGAGTTGAAGTCATCAGTTACTCGCTTGCTTTGCAGTTGTGCCATGTCTCTCTATATTAATGGGTTTGTCAGATTCCATCTCCTATACAACTGATGCGTCCCGATTTGATAGAACTGGCGATTTATTTCTTAAGTAAGAGGCATTTAAATAATGTATTCCCTGTTACCTGTTGCTTGTTGCCAGATGAGCTGTTGCTACGATATCAGCATCTGCTCAAATTCCCAGTGTCGTAAAATCAGTCTCAATGATTCATGAAACCTGACAACTTATACCCATACTTACAATAAACGGGTGTATGGATCACAGTACTACCCCTTCAATTAGCCGCAAACTCAGTAAATTTTCGTTTATACGGCGCTTTAAACCCCAAAACTATATCTTGTTTAGGAACTCCAGCTTCAACTAATTCGTTAGCCACCCCGATTTCTGTTCCATCCCGTTCAATCCAAATTTTACCATCTTTAATTTCCACGTAGATAATACAACCAAATATCCGCGTTAAATCTTGCCAACCAATATTAATGACTTGATAGCGATCGCGTTCCGTATCAAAGATTAGTTTTACTTCTGTATGACTATTTGATCGATTTTTTACGTGATTTTCAAGAACTCTTTGGACAATTTCTTTGTAATTCAGTTTCTCCATTGCACAATCTCCTCTCGCGCTGGGTTGAAAATTATTAATTTGAGATGATATTCACCAATAATTCTTTGAATAAATCTACGACTAAAAAACTCATCATAAACATCTACCGGAACGGCTAAATACAAAGTCCGCTCCGGTTCAGTCAATCTCAAGGCTGAACGGTAGTTGAGACATTGACCTAGTGCCGTGTGAAACTCAGTCACATCTGACGCTCCTAAAAAAGATTTTACTTCTACAGCTATCTTTTGACCAGTTTTTTCAGCTGCTAAGATTCTCTCTGCTGTTAACTCTATGTAAAAATCAATGTCTTCAACTTGAATAAATAGATGCTCATCAGTAATTGTTCATGCATCTTTTTCGAGAGCGGTTTTAAGTGTTTTATGAAATAAATCTTTGGATGGCATAAATAAATTTGAGTTGGTAGTTAATTATAAAACCTGATAGCAATTTGTGAGGAATTTCGGCTTATTGGGTATTTCCCACTAGGATATCGGAATTACTCTAAGCCAGTCGCTGTATAGATTTTATGGGTATGCTTTTGAGAGTGCGATCGCGCTGATCAACCCTTTGCGCTTTTATTACTCAATTTCTATCGATTTTTAATTCCTATACTCCTTACATCAATCGCTTTTTATATATCTTTTATTTCATTTTTTCAAGGGAAGTAACTGGCTAACGCCAGAATAAAGGTGAAAGTTTTGAGGATTATTCTACGGCATTCAAGCGCTGTAATGACCTGGCGTATTATTTTTACGTCAGGTTTTCCTTTCGCAGTTTAACCCTCTGTGATTATCCATTCAATGTGCCGTGAGCTACACAGAAGATGAAAGTGAATTTTACCTGGATTTAAGGAGTTTATCATGCATAAATTGATTGATCGTGCAAAGCTAGTGGTGCTTGTACTGCAAGTGATCTATTATCTTCTTGCAATTCCATTGGTCGGTTTGCAAGCCTATTCTTTCTTTGAGAATTCCGGTTATTTGTTCCTTTACGAATTATTGGACAATCGGGACGAACAGTCTAATTCCTAACCCTCTGGTTCTATGGCTGGAGGGTTAGGTTTTCTACTTAACTCGTCTCTCCAAACCCCCTGTATGCCTTCATTGGCATTCCTTCTGATTGTCTCCCTTGTTACTCTGCTATGTACATCCCCAACTCTCGCTTCCACGTAAACGATACATTCTCATCATCCACCTCATCCCCCTCCTGACTAATTCGCTGTTTATGTTCCAACTCCATCTGTCGCATATATTGCCTCAAAACACCACCCACAGCTACACCTCTGGTTTGGTGCAGTTGGCGGGTTAACTCCAGAAACCATTCTCGATTCGCCACTAAGTCTGATTCCTTCACCTGATACTTGAGGATTTCTGGGATAATCACCATTGGGTCATCACTCTTCGCGATCGCACTCACATGGAGGACAGGTGTATAATCGATTCGCAAACACTTTTGCCATAATTGTCCCCACTTGGCTTTGGCAATGTAGCCATGACTAAAATAGGAGGGTGGCACCATCGCTAACACATGGAAATGAGGATGTGCTGATTCTCCATCCTTACCTTTCGTCACTTCCACCGACTTAACCCATCCCTTAGCGGGCCACGCTTTTAACTCCGTCAACCGCTTAAATCCTCGATTCATCCAATTTAACGTGGTTCGCAATTCCTGCAACGGACAATTCTGAACCGTCAACGTGATAAAAAGCCAACGGGATTTAGGATAATCGGCGACAACTTGAGGAATCACCTTATACGCCCTGGCTTTCCACATCAGACTTCGCCGCCACTGACAAATCGGACAATGACGCACTCGGCAGAATCTGGCGTAAGATAGTTTAGATTCGAGCAAATCCTCCGTTGACTCTGGAACTAGGCAAAACTCCAGGAATTTAGCACAATCACGCATCCGATGAGCATAGCGCTTAAAGCTACCTTGACCTTGCCTGTAAAAATCCGAGATAATATCGGCATTGGCTCGATGTTTTTCCCAAACGTTGTGATGGGGAGACAGGTTTGATAAATTTATCTGCGCCATAAGTTAATCTCTGGATATATAATTTTTGAATTAGTTGTCCTTTTTTAGAATTACACATTATCCATAAAAAAACTGCTGACAAAAGTCTCGATTCAGGAATTTCGCCATAAAAGCTCCGTAGGGGCGCACTGACGTGCGCCCTTTCCCCCAGGTGAACCCTTCCCAGGTTGCGATCGCGTGTTTTGTGGGTTTGCTTTTTGGGAAACCCAACTTTTGAGTAATATTATGTCCAGCAAATCACCCCTAATAAAAACTTACTTTTTGTAAAGCAAAGCATCCTCATTATCATGTCCGAATCTAAAGGTTCACACTCGCCCCTACAAGCGCTCATAGCTGCTTCATTTTTACAAATGCGATCGCGTTTCGCCATTCACCCCAGCGTCAACACTTCGGCTGCAAAATTCACCGCCAGTGGTAGCATCTTCAACCACTGCAAACCGAGTAGCGGTTCAGAAATACTTGCTCCAGCTAACACTGGAATAATATATTCCCTTTCATCCAGGAAAACCCTGCCTTCATATACATCAAAAAAATCCTCCCCTTGTACCATTCGCATCGCACGTTCACCTTCAATCATCGACCAACCCAAACTTTGAACATCTTGAGTATCAAGCGCTAAGTAGCCCGTTGTAAAGCCTGTATCTAGTAACACATCAATGGGGTATCGTTCTGCATCAGCGCCAACTAAATCAATTTCAAAGATCAGTTCACCAATCTCACCAAACTTGCCTGAAATCATATCTTGCCACAAGTTCCGGTTTCGTTAAGGCGCATGATTCCCACCATACCGCTTGGGTATTTTTGACGCGCTTTTTGCATCGCTATGTCTTCATCCGGATCAATAAAATAATCCCCACTGTTTGGCTCAATAATCATAAACCAGTTGTAATGATCTTGGATAAGTTGAGGACTGACTTGAGCGAAAATCTCTCGATAGCGCTTTATCCGGGCATTTTTTTCTGCTTCCCGTCGGGCTAATTCCTCTGGGGGTATCGTAAATTCCGGAAATATTCTGCCTTGACGACGAGGATGAACGGATTTGGTGTGAGTCATCGGTTTAATTCTTAGAGGATAGCGAGAATACTAATATTTTACAAGACTGTAAACCAGCCGAATTGACACTCCCCGCCTTAGTTGTAGAGACGTAGCATGCTACGTCTCTACAACGCTACGTCTCTACAACGCTACGTCTGGAAACGAGACAGATAGGAGAGAACGATTATTATAGATGATGGCAACAGGATTGATCGGTATCGGTTTACTCCAGTCAAAGTAAAACCTTATGTCAGTTTTTAGTAAAATTCTCAGTGTAATTATCGCCGTAATTATTGGCTGTGGCGGTGTACTTGGCGTATTTTATGCCATGAATTACCTAGCCAACAGCTTACCTCATAAATGGCGATCGCGAATTCTGCCTTGGATTTATCTCGCCCCCGCCCTGCTGGTGCTGACGGCATATTTGATTCTACCCACACTGAATACAATTTACATCAGTTTTCTGGATCGGCGATCGCAAAATTTTGTCGGCTGGGAGAATTATCAGTTTGCGTTTACCAGTGAGGCGATGCTGGTGGCGTTTCGCAATAACCTGTTATGGCTGGTTCTGGTAACGGGGTTTAGTGTTGGATTTGGCTTGATTCTGGCGGTACTCATGGATAAAGTACGCTATGAACCCCTCGCCAAGTCGCTAATCTTTCTACCCATGGCAATTTCCTTTGTCGGCGCGAGTGTGATTTGGCGGTTTGTTTATGCCTTTCGCCCCGCCGGATCAGCGCAAATTGGCTTACTAAATGGTATCATCACCAGCCTGGGATTTGAACCTGTGGGGTGGTTAGTGGAACGTTCGATTAACAATTTTGCCCTAATTGCGATTATGATATGGTTGCAAACGGGTTTCTGTCTGGTGCTGCTTTCCGCCGCCGTTAAAGGAATTCCCAAAGATATTATCGAAGCCGCCCGCATGGATGGCGCGAGTGAGGTGCAAATTTTCTGGCGGATTACCATCCCGATGATTCGTTCCACCTTAGCGGTGGTGACAACGACGGTGGTGATTATGGTGCTTAAGGTGTTTGATATTGTCTTTGTAATGACGGCGGGGAATCAAGGCACCGAAGTAATTGCCTCACGGATGATTAAAGAAATGTTTAACTATCGCGACTATGGCAGGGGGAGTGCGATCGCGGTTATCTTATTACTGGCAATTGTACCAATTATGGTCGTGAATATCCGCCGCTTCCGTCAGCAAGAAACAAGCCGATGAAATCTAAACGTCGCCGTAAATCAAATTCTGTGAAACATCTGTCTCATCAGTTACAAAATGCCTTTAATAGCCTTCCGGTTCATCTAAGTTTAATCGTCATTTCCTTAATTTGGACATTACCCACCGTTGGCTTATTGATCAGTTCCCTACGCCCGAAGGATGATTTATTGGAAAGTGGCTGGTGGATGGTGTTTCAACATCCCTTTGATTTCACCCAATATCAGTTAGGAAATTATATCGATGTTTTGACGGCGGAAGGAATGGGACAAGCGTTTCTAAATAGCTTTACCATTGCCATTCCCGCTACAGTTATTCCCATCGCTATCGCCACGTTTGCGGCTTATGCATTTTCTTGGATGCAGTTTCCAGGGCGTCAGGTGTTATTTATTTTAGTCGTGGCGTTGCTGGTTGTTCCCTTACAGATGACGCTAATTCCGGTACTGCGATCCTATAATCATTTGGGATTATCGGGTTCGTTTTTAGGGGTGTGGTTAGCCCATACCGGGTATGGGATGCCGTTGGGGATTTATTTACTCCGGAATTATATCGGTTCCCTACCCAAAGATTTAATCGAAGCGGCGGCGGTGGATGGGGCGTCGCATTTGACCACATTTACACGCTTAATTGTACCCCTTTCCCTGCCCGCGATCGCATCCTTTGCTGTGTTCCAATTTTTATGGGTATGGAATGATTTATTAGTCGCCTTAGTCTATCTGGGCGGAACGCCGGATGTCGCCCCATTAACCATGCGTTTAACCACGTTGGTGGGTTCTCGCGGCGAAGCATGGCATTTACTGACAGCCGGGGCATTTGTCACCATGATTATACCCCTAATTGTGTTTTTTGCCCTACAACGGTATTTTGTCCGGGGGATTTTGGCAGGTTCGGTTAAAGGGTAATGTTATTTGTCATTTGTCCTTTGTTAGTTTCGCTTGCGCGAGTATGACGTAGCTTGCTTTAATGAAAGTCCACCTACTTACACTTGGGGTCTCTACAGCTAAATTACCATACCAATTCAGATTCTAAAATGGCTAGTGTTGTTTTTGAAGGCGTCAATAAAAAATTTGATGATTTTATCGCGGTCAATGATTTAAATCTGACCATTGACGATGGTGAATTTCTCGTCTTTGTCGGTCCCTCTGGCTGCGGAAAAACCACCTCCTTACGGATGCTGGCGGGACTTGAGGATATCACCCAAGGTAGTATTTATATTGGCGATAAGCGAGTCAATGAGATTCCACCCAAAGACCGGGATATTGCCATGGTTTTCCAATCTTATGCCCTATATCCTCACATGTCCGTCTATGAAAATATGGCATTTAGCCTGGAGTTACAAGGGAAGCGGAAAGGCGAAATTAAAACCCGTGTTGAAAGTGCCGCCAAGCAATTAGGAATTGACCATTTACTATCCCGCAAACCCAAAGAACTCTCCGGAGGACAACGCCAGCGAGTGGCGGTGGGTCGCGCTATTGTGCGTAATCCGGCTGTATTTTTAATGGATGAACCTTTATCTAATTTAGATGCGAAATTACGGGTACAGGCGCGGGCAGAAATTAATAAATTGCATCACGAATTAGGCACTACGTTTATTTATGTCACCCATGATCAAGTGGAAGCGATGACCATGGGCAGCCGGATTGCGGTGATGAATCATGGCGTCTTGCAGCAAATTGACACCCCAGAAAAGCTGTACAATTATCCGAATAATGTCTTTGTTGCGGGTTTTATTGGATCTCCAGCAATGAATTTTTTTGATGCTAAATTAATTAGTAAAGATGAGAAACTGTATG
The DNA here is from genome assembly GCF_040220555.1 of Coleofasciculus sp. C1-SOL-03. Lineage (NCBI taxonomy): Bacteria > Bacillati > Cyanobacteriota > Cyanophyceae > Coleofasciculales > Coleofasciculaceae > Coleofasciculus > Coleofasciculus sp. C1-SOL-03. The sequence continues at coordinate 8,131 of NZ_JAVJUO010000053.1, read as the reverse complement.
TAAAAACAGATTCATTTGAACTCCAGATACCTCCAGAAAAAGCCCTGTTTTATCAACATTATTCAGGAGAAGAAGTTATCTTTGGCATTCGCCCAGAAAATATTCATGATCCTGACTATATTCCCCCAGATATTCGTCCAGCTTCTATCAAAGCGACTGTATCCGTTACGGAAATGATGGGGAATGAAATCATTGTCTATCTGACAACGCCAAGCAATCACGAATTTATTGCCAGAGTTGATCCGCGATCGCGCATGAGTGTGGGACAATCAATTAGTGTGGTGTTTGATCGGTCTCAGTTTCACCTGTTTGACAAGCACAGCCAACAAGCGATTACCTGATTCTCGGTTCCCTTGAACAGGGTGGAACGTCTGTATAGAGGCAAAAACTGATTATGTCTAATCCATTGGTCAATCTCCAAATCAACAATTTTCGCTGTCTGGCGAATGTTCCCATTACCACCAATCCCCTCAACGTTTTATTTGGACCCAATGGAGCAGGAAAATCAACGTTTCTCGATACAATCTGGTTTGTTCGAGACTGTGCAATTCGGGGAGTGTCCTTAGCGGCTTCTGATAGAGATCATGGTATTGGTTTACTGTGGGATGGTGCTGAGGATGGAGAAACGATATCGATTACTATTCAAACTCAATCCGCTACCTATCAAATTACGTTTGGTTATTCATCGGGGAGGATAGAACCCTTTGTCGGAGAACAGTTGTATACAACTGATGACAATATTTGTTTAATTGACCGCAAAATAGGAAGTGATAAAGCGTCTTTTTATCAGGTGGGGCGAGGACAATCCCAATACATTTCTCTCAAAGATCCCGAAAAACTGGCTTTAACGCGGTATGTAGACTGGGAAGATAGTGCATCAGCGGCGGCTGATATTGAAAATTTACTGCGCCTTGTCCATCGCTATGACTCCCGTTCTGCGTCTCTATTTAAACTAAAACGATTGGGTTCGGAATCAGATTATGGTGATAGATTACAGGATCGGTGTGAAAATTTATGGTCAGTCTTGCGAAATTTACATGATCGGCGAGTGGTTGATGACCGATATGACACGATAATTCATTTCATGAAAGAAAGTTTTCCGTCGTTCAATGGTTTAGCCTTTGAGCAAACAGGTCGATATACAGTTTATACGAATTTTTTAGATGAAAGGCGTCAAGGTTTAATTCGAGCATCAGGGGTATCCGATGGTCATCTTCAGATGCTGATTAATCTCACCGCCTTGTTTTCTGAAGGGTCAAACCGATATTCATTAATTTTACTCGATGAACCGGAACTATCCCTTCATCCTTGGGCATTAGCGGTTTTAGCTAAAGCGGTGAAACTGGCGACCCAAGAATGGAATAAGCAGGTTTTTATAGCGACGCATTCTCCTGTTTTGATCAGTCAGTTTGAGCCAACGAATATATTAGCAGCGGAACTTGACGGGCAAGGAAAAACGGTGATCAAACGGGTCAGTGAGATAGAAGCTATCCAAGATTTGCTAGAAGACTATGCTACGGGTTCGCTGTATATGGCTGAGATGATTGCACCTCAAAGTAAGTCTCCATTTGAGGAGGAGAGGTGATGAGTAGTAGAACTAATACGGATAGTCAAAAATATCATTATTTTCAATTCGGATTGCTGGTTACAGGCGAAACAGAAGCCGAACATCTGCCTAAATTATTTAAATCTCTAATGGAATCGGGTTGGTGTACGTTTAAAGTCCTGCGCCGTGTTCCTCAACTTCCGCCCGACTATTCACAGAAAAAGAAGAAAAAACTTAAAGCTACTGGAACGAATAAGGGAATTCCGGATAAATATATTCAACAAATTGCCTGGGAAGCGAGAAAACATTTAAACAGACCAGATACTTATGTCATCATGGTGGATGACCTAGAGCATGATCGTAGGCAACAAGCACAACAGGTTTTTGAGCGATACCGAGAAATCCTTGATACGCTTCCGGCGACCCAAAGAACTCACGCTTCTGTTCATTTTTTGGTGAATATGCTAGAAGCTTACTATTTAGCTGATGCCAATGCCATTAACGCCGTCCTAGGAACATCTTTAGCTGATTATCAAGGGGATGTGGAAGATATTCGTCATCCTAAAAATTATCTCGGAAACCTATATCCTAATTTCAAGGAAAAGGAACATGGTGGGAAGATACTTCAGCGGCTTAATGTCGAACATGTTTTGTCTTGTCCGGATACCTGTAAATCTCTAAGAACTCTATTCAAATGGTCTGTTTTATGTATGGGACAACCGTTGAGTGATCAGTATCAACTTCTTAATGGGAAAGTATTTGATATCACGCGATCGCAACTCGATTATACTGATCAATGAACCCTAATATCCTCGATTGAGTAAAGGGCGACCCAACTCCACTGGAGGGATTCTAAGCAAGATCCCCGACTTCTCCAAGAAGTCGGGGATCTGTCTGTGTACCTAACTTACTACCAAAAGTGCTGTAATTGATGCCAGGGGGATACCCCTACAATGAATTCTGGATCATCCATATCACCGAAACCCTTGATCTACCGTAGGGTGGGGATTGTCCACCAGCTTATGCGTCAGTATCATTCAGGTTAAATACGTTTGCAATTTTTCGGCAAGTCGTTCAATTTGAGGTGACTGCAAAAAACTATTATGATATCCTGGAATCTCTTGAACGTCTAAACCTGCCCTAGCTAAATTGCTAAACATTTCATGGCTCAAGTTTCTTAACTCACTGGAAATAAAGAGATTGATTTTACCTGGATAAGCTTGGGGTATGTAATTATTCGTCGCTTGTCTAAACTGTTCCAGAACCTCGTTTGCTTTTAGCCGACGCGGTATGGGCGTGTCTAAACGTGAATATAATTTACTTAGAGCTTTTTTGAGATTCAATCGTATCCTCTCAATTAAACAAAATAATTTTCTTTGATATCTGATTTTCTGAAACAAATAACTTAATCCTAATTCACGCAAATTCTGATAGTGAAAATTGAACCCAACTTGCTCAATTCCCCATATCGCATCAATTAACCCTAAGAAATTTACCTGATCACCTTGATCATAAAGTTGTTGAGCAATTTCAAAGGCTAAATAAGAATCATTACAATATGCCACTAAAGAATAAGGACCTTGAGGTTGAATTTGGCGCATGTCTTCGATAAACTTCTGAGCAATATCGTTGAGCGTAAATTGAGAAAAATTTTGTGTCAAATAGTCGATAACTTCAAAAATATTAACACAATAAACGGGTTGATCTTTGGGAAAATATGAGCTAAGCTTCCAGGCATAGTTGATCGAATTAACAAAAAATAAAGGCGGTTTATTTCCGTTGGGGTTAATTGTAACAACTGAGGATTCAGGAACAATCTCTTGTTCCGTCTGTAATATCTTAGCTAATTCTTCAATCGTTGGGGCTTCAAATACTGTCGTCACCGGAAGATCTTGACCTGTCTGTTGTTGAATTTTACTAAATAGTCGTAGTCCGAGCAAAGAATGCCCGCCTAATTCAAAGAAGTTATCACGAATACCAATAGGTTTAAGATGAAAAACAGTTTCCCAGATGTTCTGGAGTTGCCGTTCTAATTCATTGCGCGGTTCAACAAACTGATGTTTGCTGCCAGCAGTATTGGGTACAGATAACGCTTCGTCAGCACTTGGACTTGGTAATAGTTGACTTGCTTCAGCTTCGGTTAACAGAGGCAACTGTTTAATCGGTTGTTCGGGATGGGTAATAATTTCCTGGAGTAATTGTTGAAAATGTCCAATCAAACGAGTAATTGTCTGATCGTTATACAGAGCCGTATTATATTCAATTGAGCATTTTAATCCTTGCGCTTTCGGCTCAACTAAAAAAACCAAATCGCAAATCGCCGCTCCTTTATTGAACCTTTTATCAGTAATTTTAAGTCCAGGTAATTCAAGATCACGCTGAGGAACATTCAGCAAAATGAAAACCACCTGAAACCAGGGATAATAACTAAGATTTCGTTTATATTTAAAGTTTGATAACACCTTCTCCGCCGGAAAATCTAGATAGGTATACCCCTCTAATGATACCTTTTTGACCTGTGCCAGGAATTCCCGGAAAGACGGATTGTTATTGATCTGAGTCCTTAACGGAATAATATTGGCAAAGCAACCAACTAAATTTTCTAAGCTGCTATAGTTGCGGCTAGCAATTGGAGAGCCAATCACAATATCGTCTTGATGACTATAACGATGAAGTAAAATTTGGAACACAGCGATTAGCACCATAAATAGGGTAGCGCCATGAGCTTGACTGAACGCCTCAATTTGATTCCTGACGTCTTGGTTAATGTGAAAATATTGAATCGTTCCTTTAAATGTTTGTCTAGCAGGACGAGGATGATCTGTGGGTAAGTTTAACAAAGGTAAAACACCCGTAAGTTGATTCGTCCAATAGTTGAGGAGTGCGGTTTCAGTGTCTCGTTGTCGTTGTTGATGCCATAGGGTGAAATCACCATAATTCACCTGAATTTCTGGTAAGTCTAATTGACGTTCTTGGACAAAATGAGTATAGAATAGCGAAATTTCATTTAATAAGACGCCCAACGACCAACCATCACTGATAATGTGATGGCAAGTCATCATTAAAATAGAATCATCTGTTCGCAATTGGAATAATTTAACCCGAATCAGAGGATCGGCTTGCAGATTAAAGGCGTGGCTGGCTTCTTGATTAATTAAGGTTTGAATATGTTGTTCTTCCTCGGCTTGACTCAACTGTTCAGTGTTCACATCTACAACAGCAATCTTAATCTTGAGTTCAGGGAGAATGTGTTGTCTGGGTAATCCATTCACCACCGAAAAAATAGTGCGTAGAGATTCATGGCGTTTGATCACCTGATTAATCGCTTTTTCCAATAGTGTAATATTCAGCGTCCCCTGAAGACGGAACACCATGGGTAAGTTGTAAATGGCGTGTTGTTCGGCGCGTTGTGCCAATAACCAGATTCTTTCTTGGTAAACGGTTAAGGGTAAATCATGACCATGATTAATTGGCTTTAACGGATGAATTTCGCTAACATCATCCTGGAGAGTGCGATGCGTCACATATTCGGCTAAACTGGCAACAGTTGCTGCAGAGGATTCACGGTTTTGCAGCATCACGGATACCGGAATATCCACGCCAAATGCATCTCGAATCCGAGACAAAATGCGAGTCGCTTGTAAAGAATTTCCGCCTAAATCGGTTAAGGTTTCATTAACGCCCACTTCAAAACCTAAAACCTCTTGCCAGATTGCCGCCATCCGATGTTCTGTTGGATTAGAAGGCTTGACTAATTGGCGATTTGACCCTAAACTCTGATCAGGTTTCGGTAAGGCTCGTCGATCTACCTTACCATTAATATTTAAGGGGAATTGATCTAAAACAATAAAGGCTGATGGAATCATGTAACTGGGCAGTTTTTTGAGCAGAAAGGATTTGATTGGCTCCGGATTTAATTCCAGATGATTTTTTTCGGGGACAAGATACGCCACTAAACGCTTATCCCCAGGTGTATCTTCCCTGGCTAAAACCACAACATTCCGCACATTCGGATAGTTCTGTAAAACTGCCTCAATTTCTGCTAATTCAACGCGAAATCCACGAATTTTAACTTGGAAATCAAATCGTCCTAAAAACTCAATTACGCCATCGTCTCGCCAACGAACTTTATCTCCTGTTTTATACAAACGAGCGTTCGGATCATGACTAAAGGGATTGGCAATAAACCGCTTTTGGGTTAAATCGGGTTGATTCAGATAACCCCGGGCTAATCCATCGCCGCCAATGTATAATTCTCCGGGATGACCAATGGGAACCTGTTGTAAGTTAGGATTGAGAATATAGACTTGGGTATTGGCAATCGGACGCCCGATAGGAATAGAGGGTTTTGTGGTGTCTTTTAGTGTAATTTGATGACAACAGGTAAAGGTGGTGTTTTCGGTGGGTCCGTAGCCATTAATTAATTGACAATCGGGTAACTCAGTTAAGACTTTTTTGACATGGGGAACTGATAAAACATCACCACCTGCTAAGAGTTGCCGTAAGGGTTTAAGGGCTTCTATCTGTTCCTCAACCATTAAATGAAATAAGCCAGCGGTTAACCATAATGTGGTGATTTTGTGTTGTTGAATAGCAGTACCAATTTCTTGCAAAGAGGGTATCTTCGCGGGCATCAAAACCAGTTTACCGCCATTGAGTAAAGCTCCCCAAATTTCAAAGGTTGCCGCATCAAAGGCGATAGAAGCTAGTTGTAACACGACTTCATCGGCACCAAAGTGGGCATAATTGGTATTTTTGACCAGCCGAACTACGCCGCGATGGGGTACACAAACGCCTTTTGGTTTACCCGTGGAACCGGATGTGTACATCACATAAGCTAAATTGTGACTATTAACGTGATGGGTTGGTGGAACAGGAGGAGAAGATGTTGTTGAATTGAAATAATCGTCCAGACCTAGGAGATGCAGGGAGTCTGGGAGTTTTGGCAGAGCGGTTATTTTATTTTTTTGTGTAATTAAAATAGGGGCTTGGGCATCCGCTAAGATTGTGTTTAACCGCTGGGGTGGGGTGGAGGGTTCTAAGGGTAAATAAGCGCCACCTGCTTTGAGAATGGCTAAGATTGTAATAATTAATTCTGGAGACCGTTCTAAATAAAAGCTAACTAGGGTTTCTGTGGTTACGCCAAGACTTTGTAAATACTGGGCAAGTTGATTAGATTGTTGCTCAAGTTCCTGGTAGGTAAGCTGCTGATTCTGGTACGCGATCGCAATGGCATCAGGACTTTTTGCTGCTTGGCGTTGAAATAAGTCATGAATGGTAGAATTGTAAGGATAGTCCGTTTGTGTGGTTGTCCATTTTTGCAGCAATTTATGGTGTTTAAATTCAGGTAGTGAGAGTGGACTATTCATTTTTATTTCATTGATATAGTGCGTTAAAACTCAAGTTTTTTCGCATTTGTTTGACATAAATAACTTGAGTTTAAACCTGGTTCGTAATAGCTATTGCTTTAATTTTACTCAAAAATGGTAGGCTAGTCAATTTGATCATTCCGATAGCGTTTGATCGGAATAGGTAAGACAAAGCATTAGCCTTGCCTCACCCATGTCATTGGTTCAGGACAAGCATTCCCTATCCCCTAGGAATTAGAAAATGAAGTGGCTAGCAGACAAGCTGTTGACATTAGCATTTGCCATCTCAACTAGAGCTACCGGATCATAATCATCACCAAAACCATCTTGATCAACGCTGACAACTGCACCGTAGGAATTGGAGCCAAGTTGTACATAACCATCGCTGATCGGATCATTGCCGACATAGCCAATTGCATCAAGAACTTGACTCACATCAATGACATCAGCACCGACTTCAAAGTCAGTAATCTGATCACGGCGATCGTTGAGACTGGTGAAGACAAATTTGTCAGCACCGCCACCTCCGGTTAAAAGATCCCAGCTAGCGTAACCCACCAGCGTCTCATCAGCATCCGTACCCACCAGTTGATCAACACCAGATGTTCCGGTAATTTCATCCGCTGCGGCTGCGTTCGTCGCTGCATCTGTATTGACCAACTTGATATAGTCAAATCGGGCATACTCATTGCCATCTTCCCACCCGAATAACTTGATGGTGTCACCGTTTTCGATGTGAACATCATTCCCCACTTGGCGGGTGACAAAGTTGTCAGGCGAAGCCAGATGAGAGGCTAAGTCTTGGTCAAATGTCCAATAGTCTAGAACATCGCCACCAATTTTCACTTTGGCATCAGCTTGACCATCGTTTTCGTCGTAATAACCGACAATCACATTATAAGTTCCGGTTTCACCATCAAAGGTGGTACTGGCATAACCACTATGATCAGACAGCTTAATCAGTTCGCCACCAGAAGCGAAGTTCTCATGCTCAGTTTGGTAATCATTTAGGTGCATATCCTCAGCTTCAATCAGGATATGTGCTGATGTGGAAGCGGTATCAGTAGGATTCACGTAGCCACTGGTATCACTGTCGCTGACGGTATCGGCTTGAACTGTCGCCACATTTTGATATTCCCCAAAACTGGTTTCGGTGACGGAAACATCCAGTTTCTTCAGCTTAAAGGAGTCATTGCTGCCATGGGTGTAGGCAGAA
>NZ_JAVJUO010000052.1:0-13919 GCF_040220555.1 Coleofasciculus sp. C1-SOL-03 | reverse complement strand
GTCAGACGTGCGCCCTTTGTCAGACGTGCGCCCTTTGTCAGACGTGCGCCCTTTGTCAGACGTGCGCCCTTTGTCACAGGTTATCAGTAAAACCCGTCATTCATCCCCGAATCACCACAATGGCGCGATTTCCGGGAGTTTTTGCCCATTCTGTGGTTGTGCGATCGCTAATCGGGGGAAGTCCTTGGCGCTGGTCGAAAATCACCAGCCAGCCTGTCTCTAAATCCAACCCCGCCAAATAGTAGGGTGGGTTAGGCGGTGCTTCATTGAGTAAACAAACCATCTAATCCTATATCCGCCGTAACCCACCAGGTTATCCTTCAAAAACAGCGCCATTGAGTAAAGGGCGACCCGATTCAATTAAGTGGACGCCGTTGTGAATTGATGTAAGCGGGTCGCCCCTACACATCATCCTGACGCCCTTGATCAAAGGTTATAGCGCTTAATTCTGTAATAAAGTACAGTCGATCAAAGTCCCCCTTTTTAAGGGGGATTTAGGGGGATCGACAATGTACCGCATAGCCGAGAAAACTGCTGTATCGGTAAAATCCGCCCTGACCGAGTTTTGATCGCGTGGGTAGTTGACATTTTGTTAATTATATTTATTCGGGGTAGGTTGGGGAGGCGATCGCGCTTGATATCATGTCCTGGATTCACTTAAATTAACGGGAATTTCGATAATAAATTCTGTGCCTTTACCTAACTCAGACACACAGCTAATTTTACCCTGATGTTTTTCCACGATAATCTGGTGACTTATGGCTAACCCTAAACCCGTGCCACTCCCGACAGGTTTGGTGGTAAAAAAAGGATCAAAGATATGCTGACGCACGTTCTCACTCATGCCAATTCCGTTATCGCGAATCCGAATAATTATGGATTGGGGTAAGTTTTTATCGTTGAGTGTTGACCCAAGGCTAGGCTCATCTGGAACCTGGTTTGTAGGGTCGGGTTTTTGAATTTTCGTTTCGCTATTGATGATAACGTTTGTGCCAAACCTGCCCTGACTAACTGTTGAGTTAACCTCCTCATCTCTCCTAGTTTCAGACGCGCCATGGCACGTCTCTACACGCTCCTGTGTACCTCCAGATTCTCTATTATTAGAGACTTCGGTGGTGATGGTAATCAATCGAGATTTGGCTTGACAGTCTAAGGCTTCAATCGCATTATCAAAGATATTGATAAAGACTTGATTTAACTGACTGGCATAACAGGCAACTTTGGGAAGTTGGCTATAGTGTTTAATCACTTGAATTTCTGGGCGATTGCCTTCAGCCCGGAGGCGGTGCTGTAACACAAATAGGGTGTTATCAATGCCTTCATGAATATCAACGGGTTTTAATTCTGCTTCATCTAATTTGGAAAAGGTTTTGAGCGATCGCACAATTTTCTCGATGCGTTGAACCCCGATTTCCATGGAGTTAATCAGCTTAGACCAATCCTCGACCAGAAACTCTAAATCAATGTCCTCACTCAGTTGCTGAATCTCGATGGTGGGTTGAGGATAGGTTTGCTGGTAGAGTTGCACCAGTTGTAATAAGTCTTGGAAATAGTTACGGGCATAGGTAATATTGCCATAGATAAAATTGGCGGGATTATTGATTTCATGGGCGACACCGCCAACCATGCGCCCTAAACTGGACATTTTCTCGGTTTGGATCAGTTGGGCTTGGGTACGTTTTAATTCTTTCAGGGTATCTTGTAGCGCCTTGGCTTTTTTCCGTTCGCGGGTTTCTGATGCTTGTAGTGCCAGTTCCATTTGTTTGCGATCGCTAATATCTCGGTGAGTACCTGTCATCCGCCCAGGTAAACCGTTTTCATCATCAGCAACAACTTTCCCGTAATTGGAAATCCATTTATAGTCCCCAGATTTCGCTCGGAGTCGATAGTCTAATTTATAGGGAATGGCGTGATTGTGTAAATGCGCCTGCAACAGTTCCATCACCCCCGGTTTATCATCGGCATGGATCAGGTTTTCCCAAGTGCTGACATGTCCGGGGAGTTCATCACACTCATAACCCAGCATATCGAACCAGTGATGGGAGAAATACACCTCTCCAGTGTTGATGTTCCAATCCCATAACCCATCTCCAGAGGCGTCTAATGCGAGTTGTAAGCGTTCTTCACTTTGGCGTAAGGCGGCTTGCGATCGCATCCGTTCGATGGCAATTTTGGCAAGGTAGAGAATTTGGTCAATTAAGTCTTGATCTAGGTTAGTTGCGGTTTGCGGTTGGTCATAATACCCGGCAAATGTGCCTAAAATGCTGCCATTACTGGATAAAATGGGGACAGACCAACAGGCTCTCAACTCATGAGCTAAGGCTAAGTCTTTATAATTTGCCCATAAGGGATCAGTGGCAATATCGGTGACAATAACGGTTTCTTGGCGATACGCCGCCGTACCACAGGAACCGACACCCTCACCAATTTCCACACCATCGACCGCTTGATTATAAGCATCAGGTAAACTTGGTGCTGCACCTAAGCGCAGTTTCCCCTGTTCATCGACTAAGAGAAAGGAACAGCGCATTTGTCCAGATCGTTCCTCAACAAATTGGGCTAAGGCTGCTAAAATATCCGGGAGGGGCGCATCGCAGGCAATCTGTTTCAGGAGATCATTTTGCTGTTCTAGTACCATTTGGGCTTGCTTGCGTTCTGTTATATCCAGAACCGTTCCCATTAGTTTAATCACCTGATTTTGGGCATTCAGCACAGGTTTACCGCGACCTTCCAGATAGCGAATTTCACCATCGGGACGAATAATTCGATATTCAATGGTATAGGATTTAGGAGTTTTGATCGCGTTTTTTACCTGTTGGGCAAATAAAGGACGATCATCGGGATGAATCCACGTCAGATGTTGTTTATAGGTGAGGGGGTTTGGGTTGGGTTCAAGCCCATAAATCCGGAAGAGTTCCGTTGACCAAATAATCTCCCCCGTCAGCCGATTAGACTCCCAACTACCAACAGATGCAATTTTCTGGGCTTCGGTGAGTCTAGCTTCAGACAGGCGCAGGTTTTCTGCTGCGGTTTTGCGATCGCTAATATCAATTGCAGCCCCTAGGGTTTGTTGGGTTGTCCCCTCTGCATCCTGTTTAAACACGGTTTCTCGGCAAAATAACCAACGCCATTCCCCATTTTTGTGGCGCATCCGATACTCTAACTCAAAGACTTCCCCCACGTTGGCGTGTTTAATTCGTTGGGCATGATCCCAGAGGATGGCAAAATCATCGGGATGCATCAGTAGCGAGAGAACCTGATTCCCCATGTCTTGGATTTCTTCGGGGGTATAGCCTAAAACCTCATGGATTTCCCGGTTCGCGTAGATATTGCGCCGTTCTACCCAGTCATGAATATAGATAATATTGGGATTGGCATCATTAATTGCCTGTAACCAGCGCTGAGACTCTTGCAGGGCTTGATCCAGTTGCTGGCGTTCAATTCCCACAGCGATTTCGTGAGCAACCGAGGCGAGGGTATCCAGAGTGGTTGGGGATAAGGGATGACGGGCGAACATTGCCATCACTCCTACCAGTTCATCCTCTACGATCAGGGGATAACCCGCAAAGGATACCATTCCTTCCCGTCGCGCCCAGTCTGGATCAGTGAGTTCTGGGTCATTGAGGATATCATTGGTGAGGTGGGGTTGGCGTTGACTGGCGATGCGACCTAGTTTTGAGTCACTCAGAGGTATTTTGGCATGAGCGCCATTAATATGAGTGTATAGTCCTGCTGAGGCTTGTAACTCTAAGATATTGTCTTGGGAATTCAGCGTCCAAATTCGGGCAAAGGCGACATCCAAATGTTGGACAAAAGCCTGAGTACAGCGACATAGCATCATGGATAAATCACTTTCGGAGCTCAAGGCAAATCCGATATCTGAACGTAAGGCTAAGCGCCGCGTATGTTCGGCTAACTCCGCTTCGGCTTGTTTGCGATCGCAGATTTCTTGGTGCAACTGGGCGTTTTGGTTCTGGAGTTGCTGGGTTAATAGTTTCAGATGTAGGTGAATTTTAACCCGGGCTAATACCTCATCCAGTTGAATCGGTTTGCTAATATAGTCAACCGCCCCTAAAGATAACCCTTTGACTTTTGCCTCAGAATTCGACGTATCCACCGCCGCCGTCATAAAAATGACAGGGATATCTTTGGTTTTCTCCCAGGCTTTCAGATGACGACAGGTTTCAAACCCATCCATGTCTGGCATCATCACATCCAGTAAGATCAGATCGGGATTCAGTTTCTCTAAGAGTTTCAACCCTTGCCCACCACTTTTAGCAATCCGCACCTCAAAGCCAGCATCTCTCAAGAAATCCGAAACCAGTTTCAGATTCTCTGGCGTATCATCGATGACTAGAATTTGTGCATAGCTTTCAGAATTCTGAATCTCCCCCCAGACGTTCGTCAACTCGTTTGGGGAATCTGGATGTAACTGAGAGTTTGGATAAAGTGACATCTTCGCTTAGTTTTCCCTTGCCCAGTACTGCTATTCTATTCGCTTGGCACGGTAGGAGGTAGATAAGAGCGCTAGTTTTACTCAAAATTTAACTTAGCTAGCATCAGCGAGACGATCTTCAGTTTCCCGATTACGCTGTCTCGGTTTTTCTCTATCTTAACGCTAGACTAAATCTATCAAAAAGCTGATCGGGTAAAGAGGGTGGGTTTTGTCTGTTCAATTATCTCAGACGATCAACATTGATCCCTAAACCCGCCCCTAAATTAAATGCTACTGACTTTAGAGTTTGTAGTAAGCGATGCGAGCGCTTCTGGCACGCTTCGTGCCTACTACGAACCCAGCTTAAGTCAATGACATTCCCCCTAAGTTAGGTGGACACAATTAAAGTTAGCGGTGGAGATTAGGGAACAGGGAACGGTACAGAATGTCCTAACCTGTCTTGGTACTGCTATAATCTTTCAATTTCAGCAATGCTCTAGCCTTAGCCATTCGCACCAAATGTTCTAAATATTCATAACTTTGCCAAATTTTTTCTTCATCAGGTGTTAACCCGACAGTGCGATTTTTCTCCAACAAGGTTTGAATTTGAGTTTGCAAAGCTGGAGAGGGGCGCAGGGCAATAATTTCTTCGGGTGTTGGTAGAGTTGCTAAGAATTGCAAGACTTCAGCTATCCCAGAAAAACCAACATGAGTGATAGCTTCAAATTCTCGTAAACCCAGTTCCAGAATTTGAGGTAAGCAATTCTCCAGAGCGTTAACTCGTTGTGCTACATCGTCAGGAAGGTCAAAGGTAACTTGCATGGGAAAAATTATCTAGGATATACAGCGCTTTGCGCTGTAATAAAGTACAGTAAATCAAAGTCCCCCTTTTAGATCCCCCTTCCGTCCCCCTTTTTAGATCCCCCTCCCGTCCCCCTTTTAGATCCCCCTTCCGTCCCCCTTAAAAAGGGGGAGACCAAAGGATGCTTCGCTTTTTGTTGCACGGGGGAGACCAAAGGATGCTTCGCTTTTTGTTGCACGGGGGAGACCAAAGGATGCTTCGCTTTTTGTTCCATGGGGGATTTAGGGGGATCGAAAATGTACCGCATAGCAGAGCAAACTGCTGTATTTTACAGCGCTTTTCAAGTAAGTGAGGTACACAGACAGATCCCCGACTTCTTGGAGAAGTCGGGGATCTTGCTTAGAGAATGACAAATGACGAATAACCAATCCCTAATCCCCAAAATAATTATCCAATAACTCAATAACTTTATCATAGTCAAACTGAGCCGCTAGTTCCAACACTTCAAGGGCAAAGGGAATATAATCTGGATTAATATCTTGCAGTCGCATCGTTTCCTCCTCAACCCCAGCGACATCCCCCATACTCGCCGCTTCATAGAGAACTCTTAACTCCTCCTGAGTCGGAATTACGCGATCGCCTGATTCCACATAAGAGTTAGAGGGTTCAGCTTTATCCTGATAAATCCATGACATATCTAAATATACCTGAATTTTCTGAAGTAAGTCGGCTGTAGCAATTGGTTTAGTCAGAAAATCAGTACAGCCAGCATCCAAACTCTCCACTCGGTTATTGGCAAAGGCATTAGCAGAAACCGCAATAATTGGTGTTGTGTTAAACTCAGGGATTTGACGTAATGCTTGGGTCATCTGATGTCCATCCATGACAGGCATGACAATATCAACTAAAATCAAATCCGGTTGCCATTCCCTGGCTTTGTCTAATCCCTCTTGTCCATTGGTGGCTTCTTGAATGTCAAAGCCAATGGGTTCTAAAATACTTCGGAGAACCGCACAATTTTCCCAGCGATCATCTACAATCAGGATTTTGCGTTGAGTCCCAGCATAGCCCACAATCGTCTCTGTCGGTTTTGCTGGAATAAATTTGGCTGACGTGGAAACATCAGGTAACTCCACCTCAAACCAGAATTTACTCCCCACGCCGGGATGACTTTCAACCTGAATTTGACTCCCCATCAGGGTGATGAGTTTCTGAGTAATTGCTAATCCTAATCCGGTTCCTTCATGGTGACGAGAACTATCCTTTACTTGCTCAAAGGGTAAGAAGATTGTCTCTAAGTCTTTGGCACTTATGCCAATTCCGGTATCTTCAACCTGGAAGCGGATTTGGTCATTTTTACTTTGTTCTTGGTTAATTATACTGACGGTAAAGGTGACAGTTCCTGTATCGGTGAATTTAACCGCATTGGAAAGTAGATTAATTAAAATTTGACGCAGGCGCTTTTCATCGCCATAAATCATTTGGGGGACTGGTGTAGGAGGATTGTAGATAAAACGAATATCCTTTTGAATGGCTTTGAGGCGAAAGATTTCACAGAGTCCGACGATAAAGGAGGGGAAATGAAACTCTTCGGGATAGAGTTCTAGTTTTCCCGCTTCTACTTTCGATAAGTCTAAAATATCGTTGATCAGGGTGAGTAAGTGTTCACCGCACTGGTGAATAATTTCAATCCCGTCTTTTTGTTTTTGGGTTAAATTAGGATTGGGTTTAAGAATTTGAGCATAGCCTAAAATCCCATTCAGGGGCGTGCGGAGTTCATGACTCATTGAGGCTAAGAAGGCACTTTTGGCACGATTGGCGGCTTCGGCGGCATCTTTGGCTGCGGCTAATTCGATCTCAGTTTTCTTGAGTTCCGTAATATCAATTTCAATCCCATCCCAAACGGTGCGTCCATCGGCTAAACGACGGGGAGCGGAACGTAGATAAGACCATTGAATATCACCGCTAGGTGTTCGGTTTCGTATCTGCATTTCAAACACTGAAAGATTACGTCGCGATTCTTCAGTTAATTGATCTCGTCGCCGACAATCTTCTTCAACTGTTAGATCAAATAACACATTGGCATCCTGGAGAATTACCTCAGGTTTAATTCCGAGTAAGCGTTCAATCCCGGCGGTGATGTAGGAGAAGTAAACCTTACCATTAGGTTCTTGAACGAGTTGATAAATTACACCATTGGGCAGATTATCGGCTAGAGTTCGCAATCGGTATTCCCGCTCTTGTAACGCTAATTCTGCCTGTTTGCGTTCGGTGATATTTTTACCAATCCCGACTGTAGAACCATCGGGTAAGCGAATATTTGCCCAAGTGATTTCCAGAACTTCACCCGTGCGGGTTTGAATCTGAAAGTCTTGCCAAGTCCCATCGGCTTTGAGGATAAACTCTAACACTGAGGCGCGATAATCGGGGTCAGGATAAACTTCTGCCATAATATCAATGCTTCGCAGTTCTTCCAGTGACCATCCCAATGTCTGCTCAAAGGCTGGGTTAATAAATTGCACCTCAACTCTCTCGTTATAGAAGCACAACAAGATTGGGATAGAATCAAAAATTGTCTGGAGAATTTCTTTTTGCTGACTCAATGCCAGTTCAGCCTGTTTGCGATCGCTAATGTCTCGGAGAATGGCGGTACAGATAATTTCGCCATTGATATCCAGCTTAGAAATTGAGGCTTCCATGGGAAACTCCGTTCCATCCCGGCGGCGACCAAAAATTTCATTGCGTTCTCCCATTTGTCGGGCTTTACCCGCAGATTCGGCAAAGTTAGTAATATGTTGGCGGTGAATTGTAGCAGCGCGAGGGGGTAAGAGTAAATCCAAAGGTTCACCTAATACTTGATCGGCTTTGTAACCAAACATTTGTTCTGCACCCTGATTAAATAGGATAATCCGTTGTTCACTATCTACGGAAATAATCGCATCTTTAGCAATTTCTAGAATCCCGGAAAATCGCGCTTGAGAGGCAGCTAAAGCCAGTTCAGCCTGTTTGCGATCGCTAATATTTCGGGTGAGGGCAATCACTTCAGTTTGATTCAGGAGAACCATTCGCGCCTCGAAGTATTGTTTCCCCTGATTAAGGGGTAGGAAATACTCAACACTAACCAGGGATTCAGTTGTCAAAACCTGATCAATCGCGTCATAGAGTTTTGCTCCCGCTGTAGTTGGTAATACCTCTTGAATCTTCTGATTCAGAAATGAGTCGGGTGAGGTATATAACTCCTGATAGTTTTTGGTGCGAAAATCCAGAATCGTGCCATCCGCTGCCAGCCGAAACAGCATATCGGGAAACGCATCAAAAATGGCTTGCATTTCTTGGTTGGTTTGCCGCAATTGGGTTTCCGCCTGTTTCAATTCCGTGAGATTGCGACAATTGACGACAACGCCAGAAATCTGCTGATTAGCATCTATATAAGGGATATAGGTGACGCTGATAAATTCTCGTTTTCCTCCTGGATAATCAAACCACTCTTCATAGCTTACAGTTTCACCTGCCAGACAGCGATCTAAATTGGGTTTAATCACCTGTTCAAACACCTCATCTCCCAGCAAGTCACTCACCGAATGACCAATAATTTCGTTATAGTCTTTTTGATTCCAATCCAGATAGGCTTGATTGACAATCTGATAAGTGTAATTGCGATCCACCAAGGAAATAGCATCGATTGTTGATGACACAATCCGTTCATACCGTCGCAAGGCATCTTCGGCTTCTTTGAGTTCAGTAATATCTTGAGACGTTCCCAAAATCCTAATCACCCGATTATTTTCATCCCGCTCAAACACCACTTCCCGTGACAGTAACCAGCGCCATGAGCCATCTTTATGGCGAAATCGACTCTCAGTGGTTAAAATATCGCTATCTAATGCCGTTTGCCAAAAGTTCAGGTTGCGCTCAATTAACGGTAAGTCATCAGGATGCAAGGTATCCAGGAAAAACTGTATTCCTCGTCCAACAATTTCTGCGGGAGTGTAACCCAAGATATCTATAGACTGTCGATTAATATACAGATCGGTTGCCGCTGTTGGGTCAAACAGGTAAAGCAGTTGCGGCGAAGTATTAATGATTTTCTCAATAAACCGTTGATTTTCCTTAAGTTGGAGTTCAATCTGTTTGCGATCGCTAATATTAAAGCTGGTGTCAATGAGTCGATAGATGCGGGAGTTACTGTCTTTTAGGGGGGTTAAATTACTAATCCACCAAGAGTCTTTTTCGTTAATCTGGAGTGAATGTTCATAGGTGATTTTTTCTCCCGCCGCCAGACAGCGACGATACCGTTGACACACCGCCTCAGCAACGTCTGGCGCTAATACCTCTTGTGGCGTTTTCCCTTGGATTTCTGAGTTACGCAGACCAGACATCCGTTCATGGGTGGGATTAATACTAACATAGCGAAATTCACCATTGTCCAGAACATCAACGATAAAGACAGCCGCTTCAATGCCTTCGTAAATACTGCGTAAAAACGCTTCACTTTCTCTTAAGGATTCCTCCGCTTGCTTCCATTTTGTGATATCCTGAGCGACAACCATCCCAGCAATAATTTCTCCCGCTTCATTTCGCACCGCCCGAGTCTGTACCAGATGAATATTATTTCGATAGGGTATTTCCAGGATTTTTTCTATCCCCGCTAAAGCGTCACGATACAGGGGTTCAACTACCGCACATTCTTGCTCAGGTAACGCCTCCCAAATCGTTTTTCCTTCTAAGACATCCCGACTATATCCTGAGCCGGAGCGACCTAATCCTTGACCATCCGCCACTAAATACCGAAGATCCTGATCAAACAAGAAAATTGCCCCATTGGGGAAATGTTTTGCCATGGTACGATACAGTTGCTCACTGTAGCGTAAGGCTTCTTCCGCTTGTTTTCGTTCAGTAATATCAGTAATCATCCCTAAGACGCCCGTCGCTTGTCCCGACGTATCACAAATCGGAGTTGTAGCGATTAACGTCCACAAATTAGAACCATCACGGCGGCGGAACTTAAATTCGTGCTGTTCATGAATTCCCTGACGGCGACGCTCTAAATTCCGGTTAGCCATCGCTTTCCCTGCTTCATCCATAAAAGCAAACATAGGCATTCCCAGCATCTGCTCCACCGAATACCCCAGCATTTGCGCCATTTTCGGGTTAACAAATATCGTATTTCCGTCCAGGTCGATACTCCAAATTCCCTCATCGGCGGTTTCGACAATGCGACGGTATTCTTCCTCTTGCTCTCGTAAGGCTTCCTCAGCTTGTTTCCGTTCCGTGATATCAATTAAATACCCGACACATTCCACAGGCGTCCCCATTTCATCCCGAATCAAACGCAGTTCCGTGGCGAACCAGTGATACGTGCCATCGCCATGTTGGAAACGATATTCGTAGGTACAATATCCCTGAGCAAACAGTTGCAGTATAACCTCGTTCATCACCGTCATATCCTCTGGGTGAACCCGCACCCACCAAAACGAGGCATTGTGGATAAAGTTCTCAGCCTCATAGCCAAGAATTGTACTGGCATTTTCACTCATAAACGTGGCGGAGTAATCGCCTTCGATTTGAGAACTAAAAATAACCGCTGGACTCGCGGTGAGCAGATATTGTAGGCGTTCTTTGGTGGATTGGAGTTCTAACTCAGCTTGTTTGCGTTCGGTAATATCTTCCGCCAAGCCGACAAACCGCAAGGGTTCTCCCGCTTCATCTCGCACCACCGAAATATCAGCAGTAATCCAGCGTTGTTCACCATTGGGTCGAATAATCCGATACTCCCGCTTCACTGAATGTCCCTGAAACTGTTGGTTCAGGGAATCGAGAACCAAGGGATGATCCTCCGGATGTATCGCTTCTAGCCAGGATTGGGGGTCTTGATATAGACTCTCACAGGAACGTCCCCACATCGTTTCATAGGCGGGACTGACGTAAAGAAACTGACCGGAACTAGCGGAGCGGACAAAGAAGACCTGACTCACGGTGCTGGCAATTTCTTGGAAGCGGTTCTCACTCCTGATTAAGGCTTGTTCAAACTGCTTGCGATCGGTGATATCCTGGGTGACAACCATCCCGGCGATGATGTTACCCGCATCATTTCGGACTGCTGTACTCTGACATAAATAGGTGAACCCTCGGAGGCTAATCTCTTGAGTCTGCTCAATTCCGGCTAACGCGGCATGATAAAGTGGCTCAACCAAGGCACAGTTTTCTGGCGGTAAAACCTCCCAGAGGGTTTTCCCACGCAAGGCTTCCCCGCGATGTCCAGCTTGAGCCAACGCCTGACCATCCGCCACCAGATAGCGTAGGTTAGGGTCAAACAGGAACATGGCTCCATTGGGGAAGTTCCTCGCCATGGCGCGGTACAGGTATTCACTGGTACGGAGAGCGTCTTCAACCTGTTTGCGATCGCTAATATCCCGTGCTACCCAAATTACTGCCTGATCAGACAAAGGCGCAATAGAGATAGTCAACCATGTCTCATGGTTATCGAGGTTTAAATTGTAGTCAAAATAAAGGGTGTGCTGGGTATCCAGTACCTGTTGCACTTGGCTGAACCAAAGTTCCTCCGGGTCTTGAAAAAACTGCTCGACAATGAGATTCAGCAGGTGAGAGTCTTCTGGGGATAAGTAAGTTCGCTTAGTCGGGGAAACTTCGATAGCTTTCTGCCGATCAATAATTAGGATAATATCGTTAATCGCCTCAAAAATCGTCCGAATTCGTTGCTCAGAACTATACAGCTTACCTTCGAGTAACTGACGTTCCACTATTTCTCGCTTTAATCGTTCATTCGCTTCCCTTAATTCAGCCGTTCGTTGAGCAACGTTGGTTTCTAGAGTCCGATGGTAATTCCGTTGGAGTGCCTCGGCTCGCTTGCGTTCGGTGATATCAAAAAAGGCGACAATCGCGCCGATAATTGTCCCCGTTGGCTCAAATAAAGGTGTTGCATAAGCTTCTACGGGAATAATCCGACTCCGTTGATGAATGACCATATCATCCACCATCATTTGTTCCCGATTAAGAGCGCGAACGACAGGCAGATTTTCCTCCGGATACAACTGCTGGGTGTCGCTCTGATAAATCTGATAGGTTACTGCCAAATTATTGATTTGGGCATCGGGTAATGTCTCAATTTCCAGTAACTCTTTTGACTTTTGATTAGCATAGGTCAATTGTCCAGTTACATCATGAACCGATATGCCCACGGGTATGGCTGCCAGAATTTGAGTCAATCGGCTTTCACTTTGGGTTAAGGCATGATTGGCAGATTGCAATTGAGTAAAATACTGGTGTAATTGCGCTGCCATTGTGTTAAAGGAATTTGCCAGTTGACCGACTTCATCCTTACGGTTAATCGGCAGGGATTGCTGCCATTCTCCCCGTGCGATCGCGTCAGCGGCTCTATTTAACGTCAGAATCGGTTTTGTTACCCAGCGAGCTGTAATGATTCCCAGTACAATAGATAGGATTAATGCCGCTACAGACAAAGCAATTGTGGTGCGCGTATTGGCATGAATTTGCTGCATAAAATCAGCATCAGAGAGAACCACAACAATCAGCCAATTGAGTCCATACTCATCCTGAAACGGGGTAACTTGAACAAAGTGACGTTCACCATTTTGTTTGAAATTAAGCGATTGGGATTGATTTAGGTTGGATAAATTACCTAATTCTGATAATAATTCTTGTGTCGTGGTTTGAATGAGTGGATCACTAATTTGAGTCGCGCTAATCCGTTGAGCAGTTTGGGAGGTATCTTGACCGTAAACGGCTAAAGTATCAACGGAATCGGCAACCAATAAGCCATTTCTTTCTAGAATAAAGACTCTGCCATATTCTCCCACATCCAACGTTTGCAGAAACTCACTAACGGCGGAAAGGGATAAATCGGTGGATAAAACCCCTTGGAGAGTCCCGGTTTGATCATAGAACGGATAACTCGCCGCAATGCCTAAACCCAAATCAGCGGGAACATAGAGATAAATCGGACTCCAGGTTGGTTTACCCGCCGCCACAGCCGTTTGGTAAAAAGGGCGTTCTCTGGTGTCATAATTGGTTCGATTGACTAATAATTCCTGCTGATTTCCCTGAGGATCAACACTGTAAACTTTTAAAATTCCTTGGGTAAAATTCTCGGTAAAGGCAACGGACAACCCGCGTTCATCATTCCCTGTTGAAACCAGTCCCCCCTGAGGGTTACTGAAATAAATACGATTCAGGGAATCAAACACTTGAATTTGCTGCAAAAAGTGGCGTTTTAAGCTACTCTGGTCTGTGAGATCCAGTTGACCCAGGCGGATGGCATCAGCATTTGTGGCATTAACCTGAAGCGGGGTTCGCAGGTAAGCCGTTAGACGTTCAAAGACGCGATCGCTAATTTCTGCTTCTAACTGAGTCGCCAAGTCACTCACGGCTTCCTCACCATGGCGATAGGAGAGATATCCCACTAATCCTACGGTTCCGACAATTTGCAGAACAAAGGGAACAATAATAACGGTTCTCAGAGGCAGGTTTCCGGCAACATTAGCCAGGAATGATTTTAGGGATTGAATATTGGTCATTGGTCATTGGTCATTGGTCATTGGTCATTGGTCATTGGTCATTGGTCATTGGTCATTGGTCATTGGTCATTGGTCATTGGTCATTGGTCATTGGTCATTGGTCATTGGTCATTGGTCATTGGTCATT
>NZ_JAVJUO010000051.1:0-23333 GCF_040220555.1 Coleofasciculus sp. C1-SOL-03 | reverse complement strand
CGTTCGTAGTGAGCGCTTGATTCGCTTCTGTGTCGCTCAGATAGGGGTTCTTTGTGGTAAAATAACAATATCTTCTATTCCTGGCGACTAAAAAGGGAGAAACCGATGAGATTTATTAGCCCTAAAGTCGATTATGCCTTTAAAAAAATATTCGGTTCAGAGCAGAGCAAAGAGATATTAATCAGCTTTCTGAATGCGATAATATATGGCGGCGAAAAAGTCATTCAATCCTTAACCATTGTCAACCCCTACAATCCCGGTCAGGTACTTAGCTTAAAAGATACCTATTTAGATGTAAAAGCGGTTTTAGCCGATGGCTCAATTGTGGTGATTGAAATGCAAATCGCATCCATGGCGGCGTTTAATAAACGAGTGGCTTACAACCTGGCAAAAGCCTATAGCAACCAGTTAGTCAAAGGAGAAGATTACCCACTGCTGAATCCAGCGATCGCGGTGACAATTACCGACTTTATCCTGTTTAAAGAAACCGAAGAAGTTGTCAACAAATTTGTATTTAAAGAAGAAACCAAGCAATTTAAATGTATCGGGGACGAATTGCGACTAATATTTGTCGAATTACCCAAATTCAAGAAAAGATTGTCCGAGTTAAAAGGATTGACGGATAAGTGGCTCTATTTTCTGAAAGAAGCCGCTATGTTGGAAGATATTCCCGATACGTTAGGAGAAGTGTCAGAGATAGAACTCGCCTTAAATCTAGCTAGTCAAGCCAACATGACAGTCGAAGAATTTGAAATAGTAGATAGGCGAGGAATGATGTTACAAGACGAGAAAGGGCGGCTAGCCTATGCTGAAGAGAAAGGACGCCAAGAAGGACGCCAAGAAGGACGCCAAGAAGGACGCCAAGAAGGACGTATTCAACAAACTATAGCTCTAGTAATGCGTCAACTTAAAAAACGTTTTGGCGAAATTCCGGCAGAACTAAGCGCCCAAGTGGAAAACTTGTCTTTATCAGAGTTGGAAACTTTAACAGAGGCTATTTTGGATTTCAACAGTCTGGAAGACTTGTCAAGTTGGCTGGAGGAGCGAAAAGCCCCTAGACAATAAATGTCGTGCGGATCGCCCAAAGCCATAAGCTGTCATTCTTGTTATTATGTTCTCTCTATTCCCTCTTCTCTGTTCCCCGTTCCCTAAAATCACAAACCTGGAGTTCCTCTCGTGCTTCGGGATGAGTCGCCAAGTAATCTTGCAACCAGGTACACCCTCTGGCGAGCAATTCACCTAACCCTTCAACCTGCCAGATGCGGGCAGTACCATCTGATGAAGCCGTGGCAATTTGTGTCCCATCTGGACTAAAAGCAACGCTCACGACAGCACCTTGATGTCCTTTAATTTCTTGAACCAGGTTTCCTTGTAAATCCCATAAACGGGCAATACCCTCAAATGAAGCCGTGGCAATCTGGGTGCCGTCGGGACTAAAGGCGACATGGGTTACACCACTGGGATGCTGGTTGAAGTCTTTGACCAGGTTTCCCTGACTATCCCAAAGGCGAACCATGCCATCAATGGAAGCCGTAGCAATACGCTGTCCATTGGGACTAAACGCAACACTTTTGACCCATCCCTGATGTCCTTTTAATGCTTGGAGGAAATGACCTTGCAAGTCCCAGAGGCGAGCCGTGCGATCCGAGGAAGCGGTGACAATCTGGGTTCCATCGGGACTAAAGGCGAGACTTCTCACCCATCCCTGATGTCCTTTCAATGCTTGGACGAGGTTCCCTTGCAGATCCCATAAGCGGGTAATACCATCCGATGAAGCGGTAGCGATGAGTTGCCCATCGGGACTAAATGCCACTTGTGCTACGCCACCGGAAGGGTTGTGTAAGCGTCTGAGTGGTTGACCCTGGAGGTTCCATAAGTGGACAGTGCCATCGGAGGAAGCAGTGGCAATCCTCTGCTGATCTGGACTAAAGGTGATATGGGTGACACTGCCTTGATGTCCCTTTAATTGCCCTAGGGATTGCCCTTGCTGAGTCCAGAGGTGAGCCGTACCATCGGATGAAGCCGTCCCCAGCAACTGCCCATCCGGGCTAAAGGTGACATGGGTGACACCATCTTGATGTCCTTGCAATGGCTGATTGTGCGATCGCTTCCACAGGCGGGCAATACCCTCAGATGACGCAGTGACAATGAGTTGACCATCAGGACTCATGGCGACACCTGTGACTAAACCGCGATGTCCGTTTAACTCTTGCACCACATTTCCTTGCCAATCCCACAGACGAGCCGTACCATCCATCGAAGCGGTACCCAAAAACTTCCCATCGGGGCTAAACATCACCTGAGTCACTCGTTCCTGATGTCCTTTGAAGGTTTGCCGCACGTTACCCTCTAGATCCCATAAACGCGCCGTATGATCCGATGACGCCGTGGCAATAAACTGTCCATCAGGACTAAAGGCAACGCTTCTCACCCAGCCCTGATGTCCGTTAAATTTTTGCAGCAAATTACCCTTCAGATCCCACAGACGCGCCGTGTGATCCGATGACGCTGTGGCAATAAACTGCCCATTGGGACTAAAGGCAATGCTGGTGACTCCATCCCCATGTCCGTTAAATTCCTGGAGCAAATTACCTTGGAGATCCCACAGACGCGCCGTGTGGTCAACGGAAGCGGTGGCGATAGATTCTCCATCAGGGCTAATCGCGACGCTTCTCACCCAGCCCTGATGTCCTTTAAATTCCTGGAGCAACTGCCCTTGACGATGCCACAAGCGAATTGTATCATCAATGGCGGCGCTGGCAATTTTTTGTCCATCTTGACTCACAGCAATGCTGGTGATTCTGGCTTGATGTCCGGGCAATTGTCCGATGGGTTTTCCTTGTCGGTTCCACATCAGAATCATGCCATCCAGTGAAGCGGTGACAATGGTTTGTCCATCGGGGCTAAAGGCGAGGCTTTCCACACTGTCTTGATGGTGGAGTTGGTTGCGTTCCTGAATATTATTGAGAATATCTTGCAGCGCTAACACGGGACTGGTGGCGGGATAGTTCGCCAGAGGACGGTCACCAAAGGAGGTTATCAAGGTTTGCACGGCTTTCATCCCTTGCAGTAACGCCTGAAGTTGCTCCGACTCAAACCGTTGTCGGGCAGTCTCTCCCGCTTGTTGAATTTGCTCCTCCAACGGTTTTGTACCCGCCTGTTTCAATTGTTGGCGGACGGAAAAACCAGTACCCGTAGCCGCAGTAATGACTAAAACCCAAGTCACTGCTAATTTAATCCGATTTTGGCATTTTTCTCGTTGTGCTTGCTCCTTTTCTTGTTTAATTTTTTCCTGAGCGATTTGCCGTTCTAATTCGGCTAACTTGCGCTCTTTTTTTTCAGCCTCTAAAGCCCATTCAATTTCCCATTTTTCCCATTGTTCACTTTTGGCTAAAAATTGATAATCCTGATCACTTAAGCATTGATTCGCCGCCCATTGTCTTGCCTCCTGTAACGCCTGACCCCGCAACAGGCGGGAATTATCCTGACCCTGGGATGCAAACCAGGCAGTTATGGCTTCTGAATAGGGTCGCAAGTTAGCGAGTTTTTCATTAACCCATTGCAGGTTAAATACAGTCTGATAAATGCGATTATAGACCCTTAAGGTTTGCTGCTGTTTAACCACTAATCCACTGAGGCGTAATTCCATCTGTTCAGGACGGTCATTGGCAATGATGTTTTTTCCTTGTAAAATTTGTTGATAGAGTCCTAGTAGTCGCTCTGCCCGTTGTTCGTTACTCAGGAGGCGATCGCGAATGGTGCGTAAATGCTCCGGTTCATCCTGAGATTGCCAGTTTTCTAGGATATGGGTGTGAACAATTTGGGCAATATCGGGGCTACGGCTTTGAGTATGCTTGCCAATTAGATAGCATAATTTCTGGGTGAGAAAGGGTTGTCCACCTGTCCAGTTCAATACCTCCTTTAACACCGTTTCGGGTTCCTCAACTTTATCGGCAAACCCAGGAATTAACGAAGCTTTGGCATCCTCAAATTGAAAACCACCAAGCTGAATCGATCGCCCGATATTAAAGGGGGTGCGTTTTTTGTCATCAATTAAATTAGACGGCGTGGCAACTCCCAATAAACAAAACGTGAGGCGATTATAATCCGGATTATCGGCGCGTTGGTTATAACAGGCGCGAATAAAGGCAAAAAAATCGTCTTTAAAATTGAGTTTAATAATACTATCGATTTCGTCCAGAAAAACAACTAGATTTTGATCAAACTGAGTCAGCAACACATCCTCGATAAACCGATTTAAGCGTTGTAACGGGGATACTGTCTTATGTTGCTTCCACCAGGCAATATCATCAAACCTAGTCGATAGACCAAAGTTCCTCGCCAACTCAGAAACAATACCCAGATACCATTCCTCTGGCGTCGTTTGACTTCCCAGCCGCGTCATATCAATCGACGCACATTTGATGCCTTCACTTTTGAGACTTTTCATCATCCGAACTCGCAAACTCGACTTGCCCATCTGCCGCGAGTTCAACACGTAGCAATATTCCCCCTGTTTCAACCCATCATACAATTCCTCATCAGCTTGGCGTTTCACATAGGTGGGGTGTTGATACTTTAAGCTGCCGCCAATTTTGTAATAATTTTCAGTTCTAGTTAATACATTCATAGTCTAAATTATGCTCTTTTTTTTATTATTGTGTAGGGGCGGGTTTCACAACTATCGTTTCTTCCTTCACCCAGATGTAACGAAACCCGCCCTGACTAAATTGCAAACTTTGTGACAAATGACTAATGACAAATGACTAATGACTAATTTGAATGTTCTCGAAAATACTGCCGATATAATTGACATCGGGGTGTAACCTGATTCCCATATTGTTCAATCAATCCCATACTATGTAACTTATACGCCTGCATCGCATCTAATGGCACAGGTTCAGTTGCATTCACCACCTTTTCCAGGGCGTTAGCCAGTTCTGGATGCTCTTTCAACGTGGCTAAGTGGTGACGCAAATGTTGACTATAGATTCCCGCATCCGTAGCCGCATCCTGTAATAACTCATCCAATGTAATCTGTTCAGTTGCCAGTTTATAAAGTGCCAATCGCACTAAATAAGGATGTCCGCCCACCTTTGCCAGTAACGGTACAAGCCCTTCACTACCAATTTGCAAAGTCCAATCCAGAGAATGACGCTGTGCCAAATCTTCTACTTGTTCAGATGTCCACTCCGCTAATGGCACGGGTAAGCCCACATTAAAGGGAGATTGATTAATATCTAATGCTCCGTAATCTTCCGTGCTATGAACTACCACTAAGCGCAGTTGTTCCCACAGTTCGAGATTATTGGCTTCTTCATGCCAACTGCGGATAAGGGGGAAGAAGTGCATGGCAATATCGGGATATTGGAATACTCGGTCTACTTCATCCAGGGCTAAAACCAAGGGACTTTCTGCTTGGGCTAAAAGGACTTCAAAATAGCGAGTACAACTAAGCATACTGCCTCGGTCTTCATTCCAATAATCAGATAGTACCGCATCAGGGTTTAACTTATCGCTAATACAGGCACAAAAACAGCGCAGAAACTTATCCAAGTCACTAAATTTTGCCTGTTCAATTTGTCGCAGATTTAAACGGACGGTACGATACCCTTGCGTCTCAGCATACTCAATAATCCGATCCAGGAGGGAGGTTTTTCCCATCTTGCGTGGGGCTTTAATCCGAATCAGCGACCCCGGTTGCAAAATCGTTTGGTAACAATCGGTTTCAATGGGAGGGCGTTCTACATAGAACTGAGAACGTAGGGGTACAGGTCCATTGGGATATTCTATCTTCGGTGAGGATACAGGTTGCGATTTTCTGTAGTATTCTCGGGTTAAGGCTTCCCGAAAATTGGTTTTGCTCACTTTCTCGGCTAATACCTCAGACAGCTTACGCCATAACTGGGGTCCGACATCTCCTCGAATGTAATTGACGGTGAAGTTATGCTGTTCGGCAATTTGCTCATAACTGTAACCCTCCCAAGCGCTGTGCAAGACTTTTTCTTCAACATCACTCAGGTAGTTACCCGTTTCGCGATACAAGGCTTGGTTAGCCGTTTGTTTAATTTGATGCCAAGTTGGTTGTGATTGGGAATCCATGGCGAAAGTTAGCGCTGCTCCTTGCTCTGAAATTGTATCAAATTTATTTGTTTTGGGATGGGTTATGGGTTTTGGTCAGCATCAGCCGTTCGGAGCAGCGTTCTATTGGTTAAAATTTGCTGGAGTTTAGTTTTTTTCTGTAAGTTAAGAAACTCCCTAGTTAGCAAAGCATTGCGAAAGTCTGCATCAGACGTTTGCAGGACTGTATTATTGATGAGTATTTTCTGAAGTTGTCTACTCTCTGAATAAGTTAGAAACGCATCTCAACTAACCACAAACGACAGTAGGCTTCCCCCGCGTTTATTGGTGTGGTATCGCAATCTACATCAATCCGATACTCCGGTAAGAAAAGGGCTTGATATTTCGGCGAGTCTCGCCTGAAGGTTTCTGAGAAGTTCTGCCAAAAGCTCATTAATCACTTCCTTGCCAATATCAAGATCATGAAGTTTGAATGTGTTTCCAGAAAGCGCGAAGCGGAACACCAGATGTAGGTTTAGCGCCAACATTAAAGGTGTAACATCTTT
This sequence comes from Coleofasciculus sp. C1-SOL-03, assembly GCF_040220555.1. Taxonomy (NCBI): domain Bacteria; kingdom Bacillati; phylum Cyanobacteriota; class Cyanophyceae; order Coleofasciculales; family Coleofasciculaceae; genus Coleofasciculus; species Coleofasciculus sp. C1-SOL-03. The sequence goes on along the minus strand of NZ_JAVJUO010000051.1, from coordinate 16,707 downwards.
CTGCTCTAAAAATAATTCAGGATTCATAATACTTTCATCTGTCCAGCTTAAATTTGAGTCGGCAAATGGAGATAAGTCTTCCTAGAAACTATTCAAGTTGTACAGGTTCCATAAACTACATCTCAATTATTCTGTAGACTACTCTTCGTACATAGAAACAAACTTAGACGAGATTCTGTTCTCCATGAAACAGCATCAAGACGGCAGTATCAAATACGATGAAATTATTGAGTAGTGTCCTCATCCAGTTATAAAACATTCCCAGGTTCTGCCTGGAAACGAGGGAGGCAGAGCCTGGGAACGAGGGAGGAAAGAATATCTCTAGCAACTACAGGACTTACGCAGGTACATCATATCATATATGGTGGCAATGGTGCGTTACGCTACGCTAACGCACCCTACTGGCGTGGCACACCTTAATTGGTGGATTAGCATTGTAGGGGCGCATGGCGTGCGCCCGGTTTAAACGTCAAATCTATTCCACAATTTTAGCTGTGTCAGTCCACTACAGATAGAGGCGTTGCGTAAGTCCTAAACCAGCGAGATTACTGACGCCAGACTTCATCAACAACATCCCCGGATGAACCCACTAATTGGATATGCAAGGGCATTTGACCAAACGCATGAGTAGAACAACTTAAGCAGGGGTCAAAGGCGCGAATTCCGGCTTCAACTCGGTTTAATAATCCTTCAGGTATTTCATTCCCGTGGATGTAATGTTTGGCAATTTGTGCCACGGTTTTATTCATCGCCAAGTTATTTTGACCCGTGGCAATAATCATGTTGACTTTCTTGATAATCCCGTTTTCATCAACATTATAATGATGGAATAATGTACCCCTGGGCGCTTCACTGACACCGATACCTTCTAAACTGTTAATTCCAGCTTCAGCACGAGTGCGTTTGGAGACAATATCCGGGTCATTGACCAACTGTTCCATCCGTTCTAGGGCTGCCAGAATTTCCACTAAGCGGGCATAGTGATAGAAGAAGGATGAGGTAGCCATACCGCCTGCGCGATCGCGAAATTCTTGTAACTCCCGATCCGCCGCTTCCGTTCCCATGCGATCGCAGATATTCAGTCGGGCTAAGGGTCCAACTCGATAAATCCCATCCGGGTAGCCTAAGGGTTTATAGTAGGGGAATTTCAGATAAGACCAGGGTTCAACCGCTTCCCCTAAAAACTCCTGATAATCATCCTCACTGAGTCCATCAGCTACCATATTCCCTTCACTGTCTTTGAAGCGAAGATGACCCCCGTAATGTTCCCAGAGTCCATCTTTGCCAACTAACCCCATAAATAAGGAGGGGAATAGACCAAAGGTTTCTACCTCGGTAGAAAACTTATCCAATAACTGCTTAAACAAGCCCAGCGCCGTATCGAGAGTCGCCCGGGATTCCGGTAAGCGATCGCGTATCCAAGCCCGCCCCTCTTCCGATAAAGGCGATCGCACGCCCCCAGGAACCGCCCAAGCCGGGTGAATCTTCTTCGCCCCCAACAGTTCGATCACCGTCTGACCAAACTGACGTAAGCGAATCCCACTGCGGGCTAAATCCGGATCAGCCGCAATTAAACCAAACACATTCCGAGTCGCCGGATCACTATCCCAACCCAATAAAAAGTCAGGACTACTCAAATGGAAAAACGACAGCGCGTGAGACTGGGTAATTTGTCCCAAATTCATCATCCGCCGCAATTTCTCACCCGCAGGCGGAACCTTCACCGCTTGAATTTTATCCCCAGTTTTTGCCGACGCCAGTAAATGACTCACCGGACAAATCCCACAAATTCGGGCAGTAATTCCCGCCATTTCCCACATCGGGCGTCCTTCACAGAACTTTTCAAAGCCCCGGAATTCCACCACATGGAATCGGGCATCTTCTACTTCCCCCGCATCATCCAGAAAAATAGAAATTTTCGCGTGTCCTTCAATACGAGTAACCGGATCAATAACAACTGTTTTAGCCATAACTTTTTTTGTCCTTCGTCCTTTGTCCTTTGTCCTTTGTCCTTTGTCCTTTGTCCTTTGTCCTTTGTCCTTTGTCCTTCGTCCTTCGTCCTTTGTCCTTCGTCCTTTTTATGCTGTAGGGGCGCAAGGCTTGCGCCCGATTTAATCCTAAAATCTATATCACCAATGACCAATGACCAATGACCAATGACCAATGACCAATGACCAATGACCAATGACTATCCAAACTTAATCATTTCCCGTCCTTCCATCACAGGTTGTTCACCCCGCAGTAAGGGTTCAACAGTGGCTTGAATGCGATCGGCTGAGGGGGGACATCCCGGCATAAATAAATCAACTTGAACCACTTCATGCACAGGGCGTACCCGATCTAATAATTCCGGTACAATTCCCGGAAAATTGGGTAACTGATTATTCGCATCCCCCAATTCCAAATAACAGCGCTTGAGAACAGGTTCAGTTCCTCCCAGCATATTTCGCATAGCGGGAACATTCGCGGTTACAGCACAATCCCCAAAGGAAATCAATAACTTTGTCCGTTCTCTGACTTTACGAATTAACTCTAAATTCTCTTCATTGGCGACCGCGCCTTCGACTAAACAAACATCAACATTTTCGGGATAGTCTTTCAGGTCGGAACCGACTGGACTATATACCACATCGACGTGTTTAGCCAGTTCAAGCAGCCATTCATCCAGATCCAGAAACGACATATGACAGCCTGAACAACCTGCCAACCATACTGTTGCTAATTTTATCTTTGCCATGCTTGATGTCTCCCTCAATTAATTAATGATGTGACTCTTGGAGAGTGGGAATTGGGAATTGGAAAGTGGAGAGTAGTTATATGTCATAGGAGATTAGGCAAAATTTTGTTTTGTCTCCCCCATCTCCCCCATCTCCCCTATCTCCCCTATCTCCCTAATTCCCATCACCGCGTCCATTGTTTGTCTTCGCGTGCGGTAACCAGAAACTCCAATTTAGTTTTATCGCGTTCCATTTCTGCCACGGTAGACCCTTTCCGGAAAATCGAACCCGTGGGACAAGCATCCACACACTTTCCGCAAGAGGTACAAGCCTCCACCTCAGACCAAGGCTGATCCAATCCTGTAATCACACGAGAAGCAGCACCGCGATTTGCCACATCCCAAACGTGAGCACCTTCAATTTCATCACAAACCCGCACACAACGGGTACACATAATGCAACGGTTGTGATCAATGCCAAAGCGATCGTGGGAGACATCAATCTCCCGATTCGGGAAGCGGTAAGGGAAACGAGAGTGATCCATTCCCACTTCAATCGCCACATCTTGCAATTCACAATGACCATTCGCCACACAAACAGCACAGACATGATTGCCTTCTGCAAACAGCATCTCCACAATCATACGGCGATACTCTTGCAGTTGTTCGCTGTGAGTGGAAATATTCATCCCTTCTGCAACCTGGGTAACACAAGCCGGTAACAGCTTATTAATCCCAGCAATTTCCACTAAACACAATCGACAAGCGCCAACATCGGAAACGCCTTCGAGGTGACATAACGTCGGAATATGAACACCTGCTTCTTCTGCCGCTTTCAGAATCGAGGTTCCTTCTTCAACGGCGACATCAACACCATCAATCGTCAATGTTTTTACTGACATATCGTATTTCGTCCTTTATCGTTTGTCCTTTGTCTTATGTCTTATGTCCTTCGCCAACAAACGTATGACTCTGGGCGGGTTTTGTTGTTCATTTATCGGTGGGGGGTTTTGTCTTTCATTTATCGGTGGGGAGGGCGGGTTTTGTTGTTCCATTATTGGTGGATATTTGAATTGAGTCCCTAAACCCGCCCCTACGATTGTGACTCAACCTACCCGTACCATTGATCCTTCGCGATCATCCCAGAAAGGCTTATGACTTCACCGCAACCTTTCCATTCGGACTATCTTGCAACAAGGTCAGATATTCATCCCGGAAATAACGCAGCGTACTCATCACCGGATTCGGTGCGGTTTGACCTAAACCACATAAGCTGGTGGCTTTGACCATACCACAGAGTTGTTCTAATTTTTCCAGATCCGCCATTGTTGCTTGTCCATTGAGGATCTTGGTCAACATCTGATACATTTGCATCGTACCAGCGCGACAGGGAATGCATTTACCACAGGACTCACCGCGACAAAATTCCATGTAGAATTGCGCCACATCCACCATGCTGGTTTCCGTGTCCATGACAATCATGCCACCAGACCCCATCATTGTGCCTAATTTAATTAGGGAATCGTATTCAACCGGGGTGTCAAATAAATTAGCAGGGACACATCCCCCAGAAGGACCTCCCGTTTGCACCGCTTTCACTTCCCCCAAAGGCGTACCGCCGCCCATCTCTTCCACAATTTGACGCAGGCTGATCCCCATTGGCACTTCAATCAAGCCCGTGTTGCGGACTTTACCCGTCAGGGCAAATACTTTCGTTCCTTTGCTCTTTTCCGTACCGATACTGGCATACCAGTCTGCCCCTTCGCGGATAATCGCGGGAATATTGGCAAAGGTTTCCACATTATTAATCAGCGTCGGACATCCCCACAATCCTGACTGGGCGGGGTAAGGAGGGCGTGGACGCGGCATTCCTCGTCCCCCTTCCACCGAAGCAATGAGGGCAGTTTCTTCACCGCAGACAAAGGCACCGGCACCGACGCGGATATCAATTTTAAAGTCAAAGGGAGAATCAAAGATCTGAGATCCCATCAACCCATATTTCTTGGCTTGGGTAATCGCTTTTTGCAGGTGTTTAATCGCCAACGGATATTCCGCCCGCACATAAATATAGCCATGATTCGCACCAACCGCATAACCTGCGATCGCCATCCCTTCAATAATCCGATGGGGGTCACTTTCTAAGACCGATCGATCCATAAATGCACCGGGATCTCCCTCATCGGCATTACAGATCACATACTTCTGATCCCCAGGCATCTTCGCCACAGTTGCCCACTTCAATCCCGTGGGATAACCACCGCCGCCGCGTCCGCGTAATCCACTTTGAGTAATTTCATCCACCACCTCTTCGGGGGTCATGTCGTGGAGAACTTTATACAGGTTTTGATACCCACCAACGGCAATATATTCCTCAATCCGTTCTGGGTTAATTTTGCCACTGTTTTCCAAAACAATCGGCTGTTGCAACGTAAAAAATGGATGCTGAGGATCGAGGGGAATTAAGCCATCCGAATCATCTTTACTTCCCCCATTCATCGCCGCCACAATTGCGGGAGCCTGTTCAGGTGTCACCTGTTCATAAAGAAGTCCCTTCGACTCAATTTCCACCAAGGGACCTCGACCACAAAATTTCATGCACCCTACGCTACAGACTTCCACAGTATTGTGTAAATCCGTCGCTTTGAGGGCATCCTCTAAATTCTTTTTCACTTGCTCAGAGTTCGAGGACGCACAGCCCGCCGCCGTACAACAATGAACCCGAATCGGTTTCCGACTTGCCTGTTCTTTTTCGGCAATTTCCAGAATTTCAGCTAGTTCCATAGGGTTATTCCTTAATAATAAATCCTGAGTCCTTCCCCTTATGCATCAATCCAATGACATCAGACTATTCCAGCCATTCTTTGACATTTTCCATGATTGATTCTGGGGTTTGTTTCCCCATCACCTTGCCATCAAAAACAGCAGCGGGTGCTAAACCACAAGCCCCGATACAACGGGCGGTTACCAGAGACATCTTGCCATCAGCGGTTGTCTCGCCTTGCTGAACATGGGCATCTTCCGCTAGCTTATCCAGCAGCACCCCCGCCCCTTTGACATAACAGGCTGTTCCTAAGCAAACGACGCAAGTATGCGCCCCACTGGGTTTAAGGGAAAATAAATGATAAAACGTTGCCACACCGTAGACACGACTGAGGGGAAGTTTGAGTCCGCGTGCAACGTAGATGAGGACATCTTCTTCTAAGTAACCAAAGGCTTCCTGTGCCTTATGGAGAACTTCAATTAAAGCATCTGGACGATTCTGCGCCCGTTTCATGGTGATGTCTAACACTTTAAAGCGTTTGTCACCACTGGGATGTTCTTTCTTCTTCGCTTTAGTTTTTTCCGAGACAGCCTTTTCTGCGCTGGCTGATGACATAATCTTCACTCCTCTTTACTTGTTAATGGGTTGGACTAAGGTAGGTTGATTTCGAGTTATCGTTCAAATGACAAATGACGAATGACGAATGACAAATAACCAACCTACCCCAGCCAAGGATTACATCGCCGGAACAGCAGGTTGGGTATCGGATTTGATATTGCTATCACCGATCGCACCATTGCCGTTGACGGTTTCGACATCAGGAACCTCGCCTAAGTCGCCATAATAGGCTTTGGTGAGGATTTCCTTGAGATCTTCAATCAAGGGGTAACGGGGGTTTGCGCCAGTACACTGATCATCGAATGCCTGATCTGCAACTTCATCCAGCTTGGCGAAGAATTCCGCTTCACTTTCCTTAATCACATCCTTCAGCGCCGCCGGAATCCCCACCTGACGCTTGAGTTCCTCAATTGCCCCAACTAGCCGATTGATTTTCTCCTCTTCGGTATCGCCACCCAAATGCAGGTAATCAGCAATCCGAGAATAACGCCATTTGGCATTGGGATACTTGTATTGGGAGAACGTCGCCTGCTTAAAGGGCGCATCCGTCGCGTTGTAGCGAATAACATGAGAAATTAACATGGCATTCGCTAACCCGTGGGGGACATGGAAAATAGCCCCTAATTGGTGTGCCATGGAGTGACAAATGCCCAGGAAACTATTGGCAAATGCCATCCCCGCCATTGTCGCCGCATAGTGCATTTTCTCCCGCGCCTTGGGATCATGGGCACCATTTTTATATGCCGAAGGCAGGTATTTAAAGATTAGGCGAATTGCCTCGAGTGCCAACCCATTGGTATATTCACTGGCTAACACTGAAACATAAGCTTCTAAGGAGTGAGTTAAGGCATCGACGCCCCCGAATGCCGTGAGACTCTTGGGCATATTCAGGACTAATTCGGGGTCTACGATCGCCATATTTGGCGTCAAGGCATAGTCCGCCAAGGGATACTTAATATCATTGCGGCGATCCGTGACCACGGCAAACGGTGTCACTTCTGAACCCGTTCCCGATGTCGTGGGAATCGCTACCATCATCGCTTTCTCACCCAAGGGGGGCAGTTCATACACCCGTTTGCGGATATCCATGAACCGCATCGCTAACCCCTCAAATTCAATCTCTGGATGCTCATACATCAGCCACATAATTTTGGCAGCATCCATGGGCGAACCCCCACCCAAGGCGATAATCACATCGGGCTTGAAGGTGTTCATTAACGTTAATCCCCGATGTACGGTTTCTAAGGAGGGGTCTGGCTCTACGTCATAGAAGATATCGTATTTGAGACCAATTTCAGCCAAAACATCTTCGACGCTAGCCGTCATCCCTAGATCGTAAATGGGTTTGTCAGTGACGATAAATGCCCGTTCCTTCCCCGCTAACTCCCGCAGGGCTACAGGCAGAGACCCATACTTAAAGTACACCTTGGGCGGCACCCGGAACCAGAGCATATTCTCCCGCCGTTCCGCGATCGTTTTCACGTTTAGCAGGTGTTCGGGACCCACGTTTTCACTGATGGAGTTCCCCCCCCAAGTACCACAACCTAGGGTCAACGAGGGATCAAGGCGGAAGTTATAGATATCCCCGATCGCACCTTGGGAGGAAGGGGTGTTAATCAAGACGCGAGACGCCTCAACTTGGTCTTCAAACCGTTTAATATGGTCAGCATTGGCGGGATTGGTGTACAGCACCGCCGTATGTCCACGTCCGCCAAATTCCACTAACTGTCCGGCTTTATCCACCGCATCCTCAAAGTTTTTCGCCCGATACATTGCCAGAACGGGGGAGAGTTTCTCGAAGGAAAAGGGTTCATCAGTGCCGATCTCTTCCACTTCCCCAATAATCACCCGGGTTTGTTCCGGTAAGGAAAATTCGGCTAATTCGGCTAATTTTTCAACAGGTTGACCGACTATTTCGGCATTTAAGCGCCCATTGACAATAATTTTACTCCCCAGTTTTTCCCGTTCTTCTGGCTTCAAGAAGTAAGCGCCGCGATTAATAAATTCTTGGCGCACCTCCTCGTAAACATTATCCAAGACAATCACCGACTGCTCACTAGCGCAGATCATGCCATTGTCAAAAGTTTTACTCAGAATAATCGAAGACACCGCCATCTTAATATGAGCGCTGGAGTCAATCACCGCAGGCGTGTTTCCGGCACCAACACCGAGAGAGGGATGACCCGAAGAATAGGCGGCTTTCACCATTCCCGGACCCCCGGTTGCCAGAATCAGCTTCACATCGGGGTGCTGCATTAAGGCTTGGGATAGGGGAACTGTGGGTTCATCAATCCAGCCAATAATATGCTCGGGTGCGCCAGCCGCTACCGCCGCCTCTAACACCACTTTTGCCGCTTCCAGGGTGCATTGTTTGGCACGGGGATGGGGGGAAAAGATAATCCCATTGCGGGTTTTCAGAGCAATCAGTGCCTTAAAAATCGCCGTTGAGGTGGGGTTGGTGGTGGGGACGATCCCGGCTAAAACACCAACGGGTTCAGCAATTTTCTGGAAGCCGAAGGATTTGTCCTCTTCAACAACACCACAGGTTTTATCCTGTTTGTACTTGTTGTAGATCATTTCCGAGGCAAAGTGGTTTTTAATCACCTTGTCCTCAACCACTCCCATTGCCGTTTCACTAACGGCTAATTTTGCCAGAGGAATCCGGGCTGCATTAGCCGCGAGTGCCGCTTTTTTAAAGATGGCATCGACCTGCTCTTGCGTGTAGCCAGCGTATTGGGTTTGAGCGTTTTTAACCCGTTTAATTAATTCTTCGAGTTCCTGATGGTTTGTGACTTTGATCATGTTTGTTGCAGTAAGTCTCGTCATGCGTATTGATTACAGTCCTCACACCCACTATTGAGGTTGTTCTTGTTATTACTCGCTCGTGTAGGAATCGGGCAGGTTTCCCCGCTAAAGCGACCGAGTTTCTCCTTAAGTCGTCACCGAGATAAGTCCTATCTCCGGTTGTTTATAATCTGTGGTCTTAAGCGAAGTCCAAGGCATATTTTCCTGTCCTTTTTCCTAACCTATCGTCTGTTCTGATTACCGTTTCATCGCTGGCAATAGTATCGACTCCCAGTATAAAGTGGGCGGGAAAAGCAAAAAATCTCCTAATGGGAATACTCACATCTGATCCTCCTAATTCCCTAGGATGATTAACCCGATGATCAACAAGCAGACAGTTCCTCCAAATGCAGTATAGATCAAGGATTCATGTCTAGGGGAGTCCTAGGAATCTAAGAACTACTTTTTCCTCCCGTCACACCTACTATACTATCTCGAATGGGAGATTTGTAAACCAATAAATCCATGAATTTTTTAAGATAGCGCTAGACTTAAGCCTCCTAATTTTTAGACTTTCTTAATAAACAACCCTTGAGTTGTTCAAACGCCAGACTAGCTTTTTTCAACCTGCCAAAACTGTTAACCATGAACCAAGTATCGGACAAGGCGGCTGCATGTCCTTAATAGCACTTGCCGTATCGGTTTGTCGATAGGGGGAGATGGGGTGAGGGGGAGATGGGGTGAGGGGTGAGGGGGAGAAGTTTTTATGATGAGTGAGACAGCCGTACCCCTACTGATGCGACGGGCTTCCTCTATCTCCAGACGTAAATGTTGCAAACTTAAAATAAACTTAACACAATGAAATTATTCTTTTAATATTGATAGGCGATGACGACCACTGACGAACTAAAATCCCGACCCTTACCTCCCGGTGATTTCGGTTTACCGTTGATTGGGGAAACCATCCAGTTTTTCCGTGATCCCGACTTTGCCCAGAAGCGTCATCAAAAGCATGGGTCGATATTCAAGACAAAATTATTTGGACGTCCCACGGTGATGATTAGTGGTTCCGAGGCGAATCGCTTTGTCTTCACCCATGAGAACCAGTACTTTACCAGCACCTTCCCCCCCAGCACAAAAATACTCTTGGGACCTGCGTCTCTAGCGGTACAGGGCGGTTCAAACCATCTGCAACGACGCAAAATCCTCTCCCAAGCCTTTCAACCTAGGGCATTAGCGGGATATTTGACCGCGATGGCAGAGATTGCCCAGGGTTATCTACATAAATGGGAGCATCTGGGTACATTTACATGGTATCCAGAATTGAGAAAGTTGACCTTTGACATCGCCTGCAAATTGTTGGTGGGACTAGACGCTGCCTCAGAAACGAATCTGGGACAATGGTTTGAAGAGTGGTGTAAAGGGTTGTTTAGCATTGCCTTACCCTTACCGTGGACAAAATTTGGTCGTGCGTTGCATTGCCGCAAGCAGCTACTGAACCAGATTGAGCAGATTATCCGCCAACGCCAACAATCGAGTGACCCCGGTCAAGATGCATTGGGACTGCTATTGCAAGCGCGGGATGAAGCGGGGAATAGTTTGAGCATAGAGGAACTCAAAGACCAAATCTTGTTGTTACTCTTCGCGGGTCATGAAACGTTAACATCGGCACTGGCGTCTACTTGTCTTCTCTTAGCCCAGCATCCCGATATTGTAGCCGCCATCCGCGCCGAACAACAGCAACTGAATCTGCAACGTCCATGGACGATGGAGGATTTAAAGCAGATGACCTATCTCGAACAAGTTCTCAAGGAAGTCATGCGTCTGATTCCCCCCGTTGGCGGTGGGTTTCGGGAAGTGATTCAGTCCTGCGAGTTGAAGGGCTATCAGCTACCAAAAGGATGGTCAGTTCAATATCAAATTAGCAGAACCCATCACGATAGTGATACTTATACGCAACCGGAAAAATTTGACCCAGAACGGTTTAACCCCGAACGGGCGGAGGATAAGTCCAAACCCTTTAGTTATGTGCCCTTTGGTGGTGGGGTGCGTGAATGTTTAGGGCGAGAGTTTGCCAAATTGGAGATGAAATTGTTTACCGCATTGTTAGTGCGCGATTATCAGTGGGAACTGCTTCCGGAACAGAATCTGGACATGGTTGTAGTACCGATACCCCATCCCCGCGATGGTTTGCGGGTTAAGTTTTGGCGGCGAGAGGCTGAAAATTAGGTCTTTGTCACACTGATATAAACCCTACCTAGATTAAATAATACATTCTCAGCATTAATAGTGGTGGGTTACGGCGGATAACTCATTGAATAGTTATCGTCTCCATTAAAGTCCCGCCTAACCCACCCTACTGGCGTGGCACACCTTATTTGGTGGATTAGAATTGTAGGGGCGCACCGACGTGCGCCCAATTTAACCATCAATCTATTCCACAATTTTAGCTGTGTCAGTCCACTACGTTACAATACAAGGTGATGGAAAGCCAAATGGATAATGACTCTGATGACAACGGAGACAATTTCTTTTCAAGTTTCTCAAGATTTACTCGCCGCTTTAAAAGTGGGTTCGCTGGAGCTAACCAATAACCTGCGCTTGTTAGCAGCAATCACCTATTTTCAGGAGAAAAAATTATCCTTGGGCAAAGCCGCAGAACTGGCGGGGATTAATCGCTTAGAATTTATGGATATTTTAGCGGCAAAAGGTATTATCATTTTTGATTATGATGAATCAGCTATAGAAAGCGAAATCCAAGGAATAAGTCACTTATAAACCAAGATATGATTATCAGCAATGCCACACCTTTAATTGCTTTTGCCAAAATCAATCAGTTATCTTTACTGCGACAAATAGTGGGCAATTTGACGATACCTGATGCTGTAGCTCAAGAAATATCAGACTATACTCAAAACAAAACTGGATTTATTGACTTAGAACAAGAGACTTGGATTAATATTCAGACGATTACCGCTAAAGAACAACTCGCTTTACTACTGCCTAGCCTTGACAGAGGAGAAGCAGAGGTGATTACTTTGGCATTAGAAGAAAAGGCTAAACTTGTTTTAATCGATGAGTTAACGGGTAGAAAGGTAGCAGAGTCGCTTAGTCTTAACGTTTCTGGTTCGGTGGGAATTTTGATTAAAGCGAAGCAATTAGGAGAGATTAAAGCCGTTAAGCCATTTTTAGATGCGATGCTCAAGCAGGGAATATATTTTAGTCAGAGGTTTATTGATGCCGTACTACAGTTAATGGCAGAAGCCTAAAAGTGAGAGTAGGTTGGGAAAACGCAAGGAAACCCAACAAAATTACGAATTATTACTACCTTATTGATTAAATAATACACCTCCCAGTTAACATCGTTGGGTTAGGTTGGATAGTTCATTGAAAGATTATCGCTTCAATTTAAATCCCGCCTAACCCATCCTACGTTTTTTGATCAAAGTATTTCCCCCTGGTCTCTTTTTTTGAGACAAAGGTTTTTTATTATGTGTGCAATGTTGCAATGTTGCTACAAAATTGGCAGAGGGGTTGGGGGTAAGGGCTGGCTGAGGCGATACATAGACAACGGGAATGGGAATACTGAGAAAAATTCCAGTTGTCAGGATTAGGTAACAGCAGCAATGGCTAAGCGATCGCTAAAAGCATCCACCATCGGTATCACCCAGGCAAAACAAGCCTTTGAACGCAAGGGATGGACCCAAGAATACCTCGCCGCCCAAGTGGGCTTGGAAACCCGCCACTCGGTTTGGAAGTTTTTTCGCGGGAAACCGATTGATCGAGCCTATTTTATTGACATCTGTTTTCAATTAGATCTGGATTGGCAAGATATTGCCGATTTTCCGCCAACCTCTGTACCCTCAACCCCAACCCCAGAAAGCAATACACCCAGTCAAATTGACGCTTGGGTGCAATTGATGCGATCGCAACTCCAGGATCACATCCAAGTTCAAGCGGGTATCCTGCAATCCTCCTTTGATGTCACCCAGCCTCTACTCCTGGATCACCTCTATACCCACGTCAAAATTTTACCCCACCTCACCCATCAGCGATGGCTTGAGGTGTCTGACTTACAGGGTTCTCAGCCCAAAGGATGCGATCGCGTTCGCTTAACTCAACTTAATCAACCCGCCATTCCGGGAATGGAGGCGGTGATGATGCATTCTAAACTCACCCTTCTCGGTAAACCGGGTGCAGGTAAGACCACATTCTTACAATATCTTGCCCTTCAATGCAATGCAGGTCATTTTAAACCAGACTGTATTCCCGTCTTCATCTCCCTGAGACAATTTACCAAACAAGCCCGAACCGCTAATAATTTCAGTTTCCTCAATTATCTGAGTACGAAGTGGAAAAGTTGTGGCATTTCTCCAGAACAGATAGAACCCTTACTTCAACACGGGAAAGTCCTACTATTACTCGACGGTTTAGATGAAGTGTCCAAAACCGATACCCCAGAATTGCTGCAACAGATACAACTCTTTGCCGATGAGTATTACCAAAATCAGATTATTATTACCAGTCGCATCGCCGCCCAACAGTACCACTTTCGCGGATTTACTTATGTCGAGTTAGCCGATTTTGACGCCCATCAAATTGAAACATTTGCCCAAAAATGGTTTACTGCCACCAACAAAAATTATCAGCCCGTCGGCTTAGCCAAAGCCTCTCAATTTTTGGAACAATTACACCATCCCGACAACCAACCGATTCGAGAACTCGTCGTCACCCCAATTTTACTCAGTTTAGTCTGTTCCGTATTTCAGGAACGGGCAACCTTTCCCAGCAAACGCGCCAAACTCTATCAAGCGGGATTAGATATTTTGTTAGTGCGCTGGGATAAAGCCAGAGGAATTCAACGGGATCAAACCTATCGCAACTTACAGCTTCCTGATAAGATAAAACTCCTGAGTCAAATCGCGGCGACGATGTTTGAACAGGGAAACTACTTTTTTGAAAAAAGTGAAGTTCTGCCAATTATTTCCGACTATCTCCAAAATTTACCCAATTCGAGTCAGGATTTAGAAACTTTATGGTTAACCAGTACAGGTGTTCTCAAAGCCATTGAGTTACAACATGGGTTACTCGTGGAACGGGCGCGAGATATTTATTCCTTTTCTCATCTCACGTTTCAGGAATATCTAACCGCCCGAAAAATTGTCGCAACTCAAACCACAGAAGCACTGCAACAGTTAGCTACTCATATCACTGATCCCCAATGGAAGGAAGTCTTTTTGCTCACCGTGAGTCTTTTACCCACGGCGGATCTATTACTCCAGCTAATCAAGGAGGAAATTGATAAGTTAGTCAAGGATGATCTGCAAATTCAGACCTTTATTGACAGCATTTATCAGAAAGTAAATCAGCTAAAATTGGATTGCCACCCTGCTGCATTGCGAGCCTTTTACTGGACATTATTTCAGGATCGGGATTTAAACTTAGCGGTGTCTCTTGATGCCAAGCTAGCCCAGGAATTACCCGACGATTTAGCCTTAGATTTAACCCTAGCGCGGGCATTGGATTTAACTGAGACGCTGATTAAGAAGCCGACGGTTAAACAGATTCTCAACCTAGAATTTGCCTTAGATTTTGAACGAACCTTTCAGTTGGACAAAGCATTCCAGCAGTCTCTCCAGCAAATTAAAGCTCAACTTCCTGATCCCGCCCAAGGAAAAGAAGGGTTACAAGCTTGGTGGCAAATCAACGGTGAAGCTTGGCTGCAACAGTTTCGTGCTAGTATTATTGAACATCGCGCTATTGGACAAGATTGGCAGTTTAGCCAAGACCAATGGCAACGATTACAGCAATATTATCAGGCAAATCAGTTTCTCGTCGATTGTCTCAATAGTGAGGGTCAAGTGAGTGCTGAGGTGAGGGCGGAAATCGAAAATAACGTCTTGATTGTTGATGAGGGAAGTTGTGACTCTTCACTTGCTTTAAGAACATGGCGCGTGAATTTGTAGGGGCGGGTTTAGGAAATTACGTTTCGCTATTAATGATAATGTTGATTCAAAACCCGCCCTGATTATCTGGGGGGTTTACTGATGAATCACCACTGGCGTTCCCACAGACGCCCAATTATATAACCACTCGGCGTGATCAACTGCTACATTTACACAACCATGACTCATACGAGTACCAAAGTTATTGTGCCAATACGCCCCATGAATCGCATAGCCACCTTGGTAATACATGGTATACGGCACATTAGAGATATCATAACCCGGACCCCGCATGCGATCGCGGCGCAGCTTGGTTTGAATGTTAAAGACACCGGTACGGGTAGGTGTAGCCTGTTTCCCAGTGGAGACAATCACCGCATAGACTTGATTTCCGCCTTCCCACGCAATTAACCGTTGATTGCTGAGATTAATTTCAATCCAGCGCTGATTCGTATTTTGCAGCGCCACCATTTTGCTGGCAATCTGTTCAGTGTGGGGTGTAGGATGGGCGACAGGTGTCTCCAACCCAAACAGGATTGTAGCTAAGGCGACGCCCGCTAGGAACGTTCCAAAACGGCGCCCCCAATGGGCAAATCTGATGCTTTTCATGGAAACTTAGGAGGTGACACAATGATCCTCTTATTTCCATTTTATAGATCACCGCTGAATTGGGAGCGAAGTTTTTTCGCCCGTTGGGTAATTCCGTGCCAATCTCCAGACGCGATGAGGGATGTGGGGAACAAATCTCCCGCCAACCCGACCGCGATCGCACCGGCTGTGATAAAGTCTTTAGCATTGGCGAAGGTGACGCCACCTGTAGGAATCAGGGGAATATGACCCAAAGGTCCTTGTAAGGCTTTAATATAACTAACACCGCCCACCGCCTGAATCGGAAACACCTTAACGCAACTAGCCCCCGCATCCCAAGCGGTCACAATTTCACTGGGAGAAAGTGCGCCAGGAACAATAGGAACTCCCGCATTAACAGCCGTATTAATTAGAGTTGTATCAGTATGAGGGGTAAACAGAAACTCAGCCCCCGCCTCGATTGCTTGATGTACCTGTTCCAGGGTTAACAATGTCCCTGTACCAATCGTACAATTCGGTAACGCTTGGCGCAGATGACGAATTAAATCAGCAGCCGCGTCTGTATTCCAGGTAATCTCAATTAATTGGATTCCCCCTTTCGCTACCGCCTGCGCCATTTGACGTCCTACAGATTGGTCAGACGCCCGAATTACGGCAATGGTACGATGTTGTTGTAGAAGAGTCAACCAAGATTGATTTGATATACTCACAATTATATTTGCACTTACTCAGTTTGTAGTTACGCTTGTAGTTACGCTTGTAGTTGCGCTTGTAGTTGCGCTTGTAGTTGCGCTTGTAGTTGCGCTTTAGCGCCGGTCAACGTATAAACACTGACTACAAACTCTTAATTTACCAACATTCCGGCTCGGTTGAATGCGATAAATCCTGCTCAGTTTGTCGTCGGAGCCTGTGAGCTATTTTATAGGCTAAAGCCCTTACTACAAACTTATTTACCCACATGCAGGCTCGGTTGAGCACGATAAATCCTGCTCAGTTTGTCGTCGGAGCCTGTGAGTTATTTTATAGGCTAAAGCCCTTACTACAAACTTATTTACCCACATGCAGGCTCGGTTGAATGCGATAAATCCTGCTCAGTTTGTCGTCGGAGCCTGTGAGTTATTTTATAGGCTAAAGCCCTTACTACAAACTTATTTACCCACATGCAGGCTCGGTTGAACACGATAAATCCTGCTCAGTTTGTCGTCGGAGCCTGTGAGTTATTTTATAGGCTAAAGCCCTTACTACAAACTTATTTACCCACATGCAGGCTCGGTTGAATGCGATAAATCCTGCTC
>NZ_JAVJUO010000050.1:0-20064 GCF_040220555.1 Coleofasciculus sp. C1-SOL-03 | reverse complement strand
CACGATAAATCCTGCTCAGTTTGTCGTCGGAGCCTGTGAGTTATTTTATAGGCTAAAGCCCTTACTACAAACTTATTTACCCACATGCAGGCTCGGTTGAATGCGATAAATCCTGCTCAGTTTGTCGTCGGAGCTTGTGAGTTATTTTATAGGCTAAAGCCCTTACTACAAACTACAAACTTTGCAGCCATTGCTTGAACTGTTGCTTAACCTGTTGTTCCCGTTGAGCAACGGTTGCACCCGCTTCACCCATCTTATTCTCAACCTCAGCTTGCTTGTGTTCTACAACAGTAGGTTCTACCGTTTGAGATTGTGCTTTTAATTGGTTGTACCAAGCGGCAAAATTCTCTAAGCGCTGCTTCAACCGCCCATAGCGACTGCGCTCAATTTCAGTCCCCTTGCTATCAGGGTTGACCTCGTGGCTATTCATACTAGCATAGTGATGCCGCAAATCCGTATAAGCTTGGCGCAAATAGGGAAACAGGCGATTTTTAAGCGCTTTGGAGACGGCGATAACCATAGATTTAGAACGAAGCCCAGGGGTTTTGGGCATGGCTTCCCCCTTTTCGTTCTCTAGTTTATCTGCCCTTGCCAAAATCTCCGAGAAATTCTCTTGCACAATCCCGCGAATTTCACCCGTTCCATCTTTCACTTCAGCAAAACTTTTCGAGAACGCCTCTTGAACAATTTCTTGAATTCGTTCTGCCCGTTCCCTTTCTAGAGATTTAGCTTTCTGAAAATCAGTGGTGATGCGTTCTTTAGTAGCTTCAGACATAGTTATTCCTCATCGCTTTGATTAATTCGGTTTCGATACTTCTGCTAAAAAGCTTGTTCGACTCCCAAGTTAATCTTGGCAAATTTATCCGTAACTTTCCGGTGTGGTTTACCCCCAGTTTTGGCGTGTTAATTCGACAAATTGTAGGAATACTACGACATTAAGTACGGATATCCGACGATTGAGCTTATTTCATCGACTATCCAATTGAGGCGGATTCCTGTTCCCCCCTTAAAAAGCTATGCATTAGTCACATCTTTCTTAACAATCCACAAGTCTTATGGTGTCTGGGTTGGGGAGCAATGCTTAATATAGCTTAAAAAATAAATAGGGCTGTATCCAACCATCGGGCTTGGGGCGTTGTTTTTTGTGCAAAGGGTTCAGAGTGATCGGGAGATTCTGGTAGAAGCTTGTCACTCACCACACTCAATCTTGGTATTGTAGAGCTGCTTGCTGCTTTGATCATACTGTTTTTCCAGTCAGAGTGCGATCGCGTGCCAGAGTGCGATCGCACCCAAACAGTTCCCACTCACGTACTAGAGCGCTAGTCCATTAATAGTCAAGAGTCTGATGGGGATGTGTAAAAGTAGAGGCAACCTTGGCAGCAGGGGGTGCAAGTTTAACCAGCAAGTGTTTGATTGTTGACAGGGAGGTACTTCAATGAAAGCTTGGGCAGTGGAGGAATTGCAATATGCACAATTGGGGGACGTGCGCCGTAAAAAACGACTAATTCGCATAGTCAGTGATTTAGCAGCACAACCGAATGCCAGCGTACCGCAAGCTTCGGGAGACTTAGCCGCCACCCAAGCGGCCTACGAGTTTTGGAAATCTCCCTATGTCAAACCCGAAGCGATCACCTCAGCTCACCAAAGCAGCACAGTCGAACGAGTCAAAAAAGAGTCTGTTGTCATTGCAATTCAGGATACCACCGAACTGAATTTCACCCATCATCCAGCAACCCAAGGCATGGGTTACTTGGATAATGCCAAATCTTATGGCTTAAAAGTTCACTCAGTATTCTGTACGACTGGTAATGGCGTGCCTCTGGGTGTATTACATCAACAAGTCTGGGCTAGAGATATGGCACTTTTGGGTAAGAAACACCAACGACACAAAAAGCCGATCACTGACAAAGAGAGCCAGCGTTGGTTAACTGCCGATTATGCTACTCAGACTGTGATTCCACCAGAAATTGCCGTCGTCACTGTGGCAGATCGAGAAGCCGACATCTACGAGTTGTTTATGCAGCCACGCCGCCCCAAGAGTGAGTTTCTCATTCGTGCTCAGCATAACCGCTCAGTCAAACCAACTCAAGAGCACCAACATATTGAGCGTCTTCAGCAAGCCATTCGTCAAGTTCACCCTTGTGGTCAGCTCACCCTAGAACTCAGACGCCATCCAGAACGCCTTGCTCGTCCAGCTCACCTGACCCTGCGTGCTACCACCCTCGAGTTACAACCTCCAGTTACTCATCCACAGCGACAGCAACTGCAACCAATTCGCGTTCAGGTAATTTTGGCAGAAGAAGAAAACCCTCCCTCTGGTGTGTCACCGATCAGTTGGTTACTCTTAACCACTCTGGCGATTGCTTGTTTTGAGGATGTGGTGCAATGTTTACGTTGGTACAGCTATCGCTGGTTAATTGAGCGCTATCATTACGTCCTCAAAAGTGGTTGTCGCTTAGAACAACTGCAATTGGAGAGTGCTGACCGCATCCACGCCCGCTTTAGCCACCTACACGATTGTCGCTTGGCGCTTATTGTGGATGACTTACTTAGCTCGTTACCATCCTGATACTCCTGCAGATACCGTGCTAGAAACCCATGAGTGGCAAGCCCTTTACTGCACCATTCATCAGACAACTGTGCTACCTGATGTAACCCCTAATTTAAGGACTTGTGTGCGGTGGATTGCTCAATTGGGTGGGTTTTTGGCACGCAAGCACGATGGAGAACCCGGCGTGAAAACCCTTTGGCAGGGTCTACGACGACTTCATGACATTGCACAGACTTGGCTTTTACTTTCTCACTCTACTGCTACTTGTGTCAAGTCAGATTTTGTTAAGAAAGATGTGACTAATGCATAGCTTAAAAAGGGGGGCTAGGGGGGATCTCCCGATGTTCAATACACGCTTCCCAGTCGTATTGTGCATTTTCCCAACCTACTTGACTCTCTTGAAAGCAGGGAACAGGGAATAAAGGCAGAAGTCAAGGATATATTATTTTACCCTTGGCTTTTGGCTTGATTCTTCGCCACGGATAATTTTTTATTTAATAGAAAAACAATAATTTGACAATAAGGTTCATATTCAAATTTTTCATTCACATTGTCAAATTTAGCAATTTCCTTACTTAAAATACCAACAGTCCAAGACTTAGACGGATATTTTTTACGCAAGCCCTCAATCACAACATCCATAGCCGCTTTGCGATTTCTAGTCAAGGTTTCTAAATTGAGATTCAGAACCTCGTTTAATTCGTTATTAATCGTTTCATCATCAGAGTAGATTTGACCACTACTGCGGTATTTGATGAAGTCCTCACAGTTCTTACTCGCGTCAGCCGGATTAATGGTAATTTCTGTTTCAGCCTTTCTCGTATCACAGTGTTGTAAACGTTGAGGTTGACCTTGATTACCTTGACAAGCACCAAGCAAGTTTTTGTAATCTAATTGTAAATCTGGATAAATACTCTGGGGTTGCCAATGCTCAATCTTCATAGTATCGTGAGCTATACGTTGCATACAGTAACAACAAATATATCCTTGCTCAGTCAGCAATGATTGGCGTAAATCATCTTTTTGCGAATAGTTATCATAATCAGCGTAATGCTGTGAACGGTGTTCTACTAATGAGCGGGGTTCGTTTCCTTTGACAATATGCTTCACGTTATTCGGTTAAAAAACTAATCAGCGTTTGACCCCGAACAACTTCCGGGTCATTTTCTCCTAGTAATTCAGCAAGTTCTTGCAGTTTTATTTTAGCCTCCTCTATTTTATCTTCATCGATCAAAGCAAAACAAGCATTGATTTTCTCCTGCACTTGATTGGGGCGTTCTTTTACCCCCATCAACTCATATAAAATTGAATTACTATCTCTACCATAGGTATGAGGCGTTACTTCAACAAGCTGATAGTCTTCTAAAATAAATACATTTTCTCGTTTCACGTTACTCAGAACTTGAGGCGAATGAGTCGTCACGATAAACTGACAATTCGGAAAGGTACGGGTTAGGCTGGGAATTACGATTCTTTGCCATTGGGGATGCAGATGTAAATCGATTTCGTCAATTAAAACAATACCTTTGCCTTCCAACGCATTAACTCCTAAGCCAGGATTAGCAATTGCCAATCGCCGCGCCAAGTCAGTCACCAACATTAACAGCATCTTTTCTCCATCTGAGAGTTGCTCTAACTTGAAGTCCTGATTATTTTTGGTGATTGTTAAGGAAGGGGGGGCAGGGTTGCGAGTAAAATCAAGATTTCTTTGGGATTTTGATCTAACTACCCGCAGGTTATGAAAATCGCTATCGGGAAACTCGGCTAAAAATACTTCTATTGCTTTTCTGATTACCTCTAAGTTTGGATTCCTATATGCATTATCTTGGCGCAAGCGAATTTCATTTTCGTAGTCCTCTTCTTGTCTGAACCATATCAAAAAATCTTTAAACGTAATTATACCCTGATTAAATGCTCCCCAGTAAGAATTCAATTGATTGATATTACAATCAGGGTTTTTATTATCTAAATTATTGATATCTATTGATTTATTGGCTAAAAGTATTCGATATGTTCTGTAATAGGCAAGCAAGGGTAAATTTCCGTTGCTTTGTTGTAGTAGTTGTGGTCGTAATCTATTTATATAATCATATATTTGATTGTTGTAAATCAGAGGGATAGGCTGATTTATGTTTTTTTGTATGTTCCAAGATATTTTTTGATTGGCATCCAAGGCAATAGTAATATATACATTTAAAGTTTGGGCTTTTTTATTAATGTCATCTATGGTTATCGTAAAATTTTCATTGAGCATTTCTCGAACACTATCTGCCTCTAAAAAAGACATATGTTCTATTCCGAGTATTTGTATTCTTAGTTGAATTAAAAGAGCAGCAAGACAATCCAAAACCGATGATTTTCCTGAACCATTTATCCCAATTAATATAGCTGTATTGTCAGATGGAAACTTAAAATGTATCTCTTGAAAACATCTAAAATTTTGAATATGTAATTTATCAATATGCATAAATAGCCCAACCTGAAAAATTTATATAAATTAGTTTACTTGAAAACCTTGGCAAATTCAAGCTAACTCAGCCATTAGCCCTCTACAAAATCTCAGCCATTTGCCTAGCCATCCTATAGCATCAATCCAGTAATCACAGTTAACAGCTACAAGACGTAATCAGTCAATTGTAGGGGCGGGTTTAGCCACTAATTTAGCTTGTCACAGATAACTGAGCAACAAAACCCGCCCTTATGCTTAAATCTTACTGGATAAGAGTTCCAGTCCATTTTAATGGACTTAAGCTATTAGCCCGGAGTTTGAACTCCGGGCGGGCGTGTCACTTAGCGTTATCCAGAATCCTCCTTTTCCAGCAAAGCCAATAAATCCAATTCCTTATTCACTACATACATCACCGGATTCTTCTGCTTAATCACTTTCCCTTCTTGCACCGCTCGTTTTAACCAATCCTCCATCTGTCCTTTTCGTACCTGCAACGATTCAGCCAGAGATTTCGCATCTTGAGGTTGCTCTAATTGGTTAAGTATAAAGGGTAAAACCGCTTCATAAATATCTCTGGCGGGTAAATTAATGGAAATCGTTTTATCCCCGCCTAAATCATCTCCGGCTGATGATTTTTCCGACTCCATTACTCCCCCATCAGCTTGGCTTTCTTCAACCTCAGCTATAGCTGCATCTAAAAGTGTACGCAATGGCTTATTCCAAGGGGCTTCAGGAAAAACGATCCCTCCCTTTTCCAGCAATTTATGATTTCCTTCAGGTACAGTTCCCTGCATTCGCACAAAAACCGGGACATCTTTTACCTTTCTCAACACTTCAGTCGCCCCCGCCCAGGTTCCACCTTCACCAACAGCAGAACTAATCACTAATGCATAATCCGCTAACGCATAAATATACTTATTTCGTCCCATAGCATTACCCGCGCTGAAACTAGCATCGGGGTCATACGTAGATACTAATGTTAGTCTACCTTCTTTAATTCCCGCACGATACTTACTCGCCACAGCCGCTTTCGTCAAACTATCCGCAAGTACACCCACAGCATTCCCACCTGCTGCTAATATACCTAACATGGACGCTTGATCTACCCCACGCGCCCCACCAGAAATCACATTGATTCCTTGTTCAGCGCATGTCTGGACAACTCTTTCGGTATAATTAAGTCCGTCTTGATCAACATCACGAGAACCAACGATAGCCAACCCCCCTTGAGCAAGCAACTCTTTATTACCAATTCCATAGAGAATCGCGGGTGCATTATGTTTCAATCTCTGCTTCAAACATTGAGGATAATCTGCGTCACCTCGCCCCACTATCCATAACCCCTGATTCGTCCACTTTTCCACCGCTAAACTGAGCATGACACCGCGCTCAAGTAACGCGACTAACCGCTGAGAATCCAGCTTGCCAATAGTATTTTGAGATAAGCGATTTTTCAGAGTTGGATTGAGCAAATCCGCTGGATTCAGGTTATCTTCCAGCAACCAACTCGCTACCGTATTATACTCACTCAGGGTTAAGGGTTTGGGTTCAGTTTGACGATTTTGTCCAAAGCTGGCACACAATAATAAAATGGCTTGAGTATTGGGTGACAGCAGATGGTAATCCATAATCTTCTAATTTGTTTGCGTTAACGAATTCAGTGCCAATGCTAACGGAAAAACTTGACCACTTCCAGCCCGACGTAACAGTGCAGCAATGACTGTAAATGTCCAACGTGAATCTACCATATCATCAATTAAGAATACTGCACCTTTCATACCTTGCCAAGGGGTCACGTCAAAGACACCATCGAGGTTATGGGCTTGTTGGTAACTATTCCCCATCTGTTTTTGTTGCTGATTCTGGCGAACTTTCTGCACAATTGGCTGAAAGGGTAATTGTAATTGATGGGCGAGGCGTTGGGCAAAATTGGGGACAAGTTGCGGATGATTTAAGGAAGGAACACAAGTTACCCAAGTAGGAAAAGGTTGGGGATGCCAACGTTGAATCATCTCAAATGCACCCTGCACCAAGGCGTCGTCAAAATCATGATTATGGTATTTCCCTTGTTTGACTAATTCACCCCAACCCGCATCCCCCCAAAGCGATAAGGCGCGTCCGGGTTCAGCGCGTAAATTGTCGCGAATTTTCCCAGAAAACCCATAACTAGAAAGCGCTTTTGATGCCCATTTTTTACGAGGTTCGATCATTTGATCACTGCGACGGAGATACTGAATCGCTTGATTAACTCGGTTTAGGGAATAGGTTTCGGGTAATAACGGTCTACCCAAGCATACCGCACATTTCCCGCAAGGTGTGGGCTGGGGATCATCTAATTCTCTGGCGAGAAATGTCATCAAGCATTCTCGACTGTTCATATAGTCCAACATGCGAGCTTGTTCTTGGCGGCGAATTTGGGTCAACCGTTCAATTTTATCTGTATCCGGGTGATAAAATACGGGCGTCGCATACCATTTAGAGCCTTGCTTGGTGACAGGTGCAGGGGACTCTAGGGATAACAGTTTCAGCACCTTCTTAATTTGCCCGTTAGAGAGATTTAGATGCTGCTCGATTTGGGGAATAGATAATCCATCTTCTGCTGCTTCTAATGCCTTTAAAACCGCCTGAACATGAGCCTCTGGTGGAAAGGCAGTTTGAATAAAATAATCGGTAATTTCCTGATCTTCTGATCCACCGAGCAGAATCCCATAAGCTTGCTCTACCGCTCTCCCGGCTCGTCCGACTTGTTGGTAATAATGAACCACAGAACCTGGACGCTGATAGTGGATGACAAATCCTAAATCCGGCTTATCAAACCCCATTCCTAAAGCGGTTGTTGCGACTAAAGCCTTAATTTCATTGTTAAGCAGTTGGTCTTCTAAGATTAAACGCTGTTCATGAGTTAGCTTAGCATGGTAGGCTTGAGCATGAATCCCTTGCTGATTTAACCAATCGGCAACTCGTTCCGTATCTTTGATAGTTAATGCGTAAATAATCCCACTTCCGGGTAAGTTGGGTAAGTGTTTCGCCAACCACGCCATGCGGGCGGCGGGACTCGGTAATTTAATGGTTTGTAATTGTAAGCTTTTTCGGGTAAGAGTACCTCTGGATACCAGTAAATTGGCGCCCAGTTGCGTAATAATATCGTGAACCACGCGGTTATTTGCCGTGGCGGTTGTGGCGAGGGCGGGAATGGTTTGAGGAAGCGCTTGTAAAACCCGGACAATGCGCCGATAGTCGGGGCGAAAGTCATGTCCCCAGTCGGAAATACAATGGGCTTCATCGACAACAAATAAGCCAATTCGTTGGGAGATGGGTAACAGAATCTTTTGGCGAAAGTCTTCATTAGCGAGTCGTTCGGGAGAAATCAGGAGAATATCAATGATTCCCGCTTGTAATTGAGCGTTAATCTGTTCCCACTCTTCGGGATTACTGGAGTTAATCGTGGCGGCGTTAATATTAATCCGTTCAGCCGCAATAATTTGATTTCGCATCAACGCCAGGAGGGGTGAAATCAGCAGAGTGGGACCTGCATGATTATCACGCAGTAAACGAGTAGCGAGAAAGTAGACAATGCTTTTCCCCCAGCCTGTGCGTTGTACAACCAGAAGCCGCGATCGCTCTAAAATTATGCTAGCGATGGCTTCCCATTGTCCATCCCGAAATTGAGCGGTTGGGTTGTTGAGGGCTTGGCGCAGCAGTGATAGTGCTTGGGCTTTCAGTTGGGTTGTCATATCGATACGCCGTGTTGGGTGAAGTTAAGGGTTTTCGGAAGCAATGTTATTGGTAAAACCCGCTTCGACTGTCCTTAATTTAACATCAACGTATTCATCAAGTCTCTGTACCGAATCTCCATCTCTTCCCTAGCTAGTCTAGCATCAAGCGCCAAGAACTCAAGTTCTTGGCTTATAGCGCAAGTCATCTAAAGATGACTATAATTATGTTCCAACAGTAGGCTAGATTATTTTGGTTTTTAGTTATTTTTTAAAGTCAGCGCTGGATCAAGTCTAATAATTTTAACATTAATTGACCATAGACAATAATACAATAGTCTATTTTTATGAATTAACTAAGTAGGGGACAACGTTTTATTGCCTCCCTACCTAAAATCGGATCATTGATCCAGTTGTTTTCCCCGCATGCTGAGTTTATCCATAAACTGGATGACTACTCTTTCCAGCGGTCTATTTTGAATCCTTTGAATAAATTTACTGAGTGGATTTACTCCAATAACATAATTCTCAATTTGAATCCCCAGCGGTGCTAAATGCTTACCTGATAGTTCTTGATGCAGTAAGGGAAACTTGCCCTGCTTCAAATACTCAATCAGCCACAGCACATCACTATTTCTTCTCTGTTCCTCATCTTTAAATCTGTCCTGCTCACTTCCAGCAATTGTATCCCTGTCAAAAGAGATAATGCCTGTTAAGTTAAACAGTGGGCTTTTGCTGATATAGCATAGAGTTTGTTTCCTGGTGGGAATTACACCCAGGTTTATTGAGTCCAGGAAACGGGCGATGAACGCCAAAGGTCGAGGGATGGCACTTTGCGTATCACTAATGTCAGGCGCGAGGAGTAAAGAGGGTTGATTTTTGATAGACCTTTCTAAGTCAGGACTATCCATAAAACTCTGTTCAATTTGGCGAATCTGGCTGTCCGCGTTTGAATTGCACTGCTTTAAAATATCTCGCCATCTGTCGCCACTTAAAAGTTCTAAAAGGGCGATATACTTGCACCCCAAACTGTGACCTATCCAAAAATAGTTGTCCAGATTTTGATAAACCTCAGTTGGGTAGTTGAGTCTTTTAGCAATTTGGTAAATTTCCTGGGACAGAACTTTCTGTTCTTCTAATAAACTAATTGAAACAGACCAATGGCGAAAGGTAAACCGGAAGGGAAGAGCAATGATGGTATAACCTTCATTAAATAACCTTTTTAACAAATAGCGATAAAAAACCGTGGGAAAACTGCCAAAGAAAGCACCACCGATAAATTGAATAACACCTTTTGGATTGGGATGAATAGCCACCCAGCTAAAGGAAAGGGGCTGAAACTTAAATGTGTCGTTCATGATTAATTAGTATGTTGCTTGGGCATAAAGACAAGGAAAACCGCAACGTCTCTATAACTAACCGCTGTGGCTAAATCGACGCTTGAGAGGAAGAAATAATTTTTGAGTGTGATAGTAGAGATATAACCTGCTACATCTCTACTATCTTTTGGTTCAAGAGTTAGGTTGACACCGACCGAATTAAGGTTTAGGATGTGATAGCTTAACTTCTGGTCATCTGGGTTTCTAACTCATCGATCCGTTCCACCATCGTGCTTAAAACCTGTTGCAAGCTATCGGTTGTTTCGGAAATTACTCCATTGCCTAAATTCGGGGGGTTAGGATTAAACCGATCAGGATTTTCTCGGATAATTTCGGCTAAACCAGGGTCAAGTTCAAGGATTTCAGAGGGGAGTTGCCGTATCGGAAAACGTGGGAATTGAAACTGAGTTAGTGTAACTTGAGAACCGCCTGTCGCCGTGGGCAGCGCATAAGCAAGTTGGTCAAAGTCTGCCCTTGTTTGGGGGAAGTCGTTGGGCAAGAATGTTCCCCGTTGCTGAGGCGTCAGCAACAAGTCAAAGGAGTTAGAACCAAAGAGATTGGCTAGGGAAAGGGTAACAAATCCACGGATTTCTGTATTGGCTTGGTTTACAACCTGTTGGTTAGTGACATCGGGTTGTAAGAGAAATAACCCGGTATCGCGTGGAGGAATGGATATCAAATAGGTTTGAGTGGTTGGGGTTTGACTGATGGGATTTAATTGATTGTTGAAACCTGCGACATCAAAAAATGCCAGTAGCGGTTGACTGTTTAGGTTGGGAGATTGAGCGGTGAAATTGACTCGCAGTCGGACAGGGGTATTGCGACTGATATTAGAAATCGTCAAAAAGTAACCCTGGATAATAGTCCGACCTGCCCCTAAAATGTCAGCATTTTGCTGTACCAGGGGTTTAACCAAAAGCTCGAATGTAGAAACAACTGTGGATACAGCCATTCGCTTGAAACTCCTTTAATAGAACATCAGAATTGAGTACCGCTTCCGAGAAATTCAAATTGCTTTGTCAGTAAGGTATGACTGATCAATTGATTTCCGCCGCGCTGTACTTAGTGATTAACCGGGTTGTTCCTCGGTTATTACTAGAAACGAGGATTAAGCAGGGACTATTCCAGATTGATACAAAACTTTACATTAGGAGTTGAAGTGGCTACACAAACAAAGAGGAGGCGATTGAAATCGCAGCTACACAAACAAAGTCCGCCTGCGCGGACTAAATTATAACGGGGATAGCTAACCCGGATTTAGCGTAAGTTCTGATAAGTTATGACTTATGGCGGATGATTTCTCTCACAGGAAGCCGCTAAAGTCCTCTAGAGACGACTGGATAAGCGTTTGAATCCTAACTTTAAAATCTGAAATGGCAACCATTGAGGAACTCAAAACCCAAATTAGCAGCGCCCAAGATTTGCAATCAGTGGTGAAGACAATGAAAGCGTTGGCGGCTGTGAGTATTCGTCAGTATGAAAAAGCCGTAGAGTCTCTGGTTGAGTACAATCGCACTGTAGAAATGGGGTTACAGATTCTCCTCAAACAGCGTCATTTTGCCGAATCCTTCACGATACCCCGATCGCTCCTGAATCTGAGTGAAGCCCAATCGCCGTCACAGAGTATGATTGCGATTATTTTTGGGTCAGATCAAGGGTTATGTGGTCAGTTTAATCAGCAAATTGCCCATCATGCGATCGCACACCTAGATCAGCTAGATCAGCTAGATCAGCTAGATCAGCAAGATGTGTCACCGGAACAATTAGCGATCGCAGGCGTGGGGGCGCGAGTGATTCCCTCCCTGGAAACGGCTGGATATGGGGTAACTGAGGCATTTCCCGTACCGCGATCGGCATCAGATATTACCCCTCAAGTCCAAGAGATCGTGCTGACGATTGAACAATGGCGAGAGGAACGGCAATGCGATCGCATCCTCTTATTTTATAATCACCCCTTATCAGGGGCGTCCTACGAATCGCGCCACCTCCAGCTTTTACCCCTCGATCCCGAATGGTTGCGCCAGTTAGAAGCCAGAGAATGGGCGACATCAATGGTACCGAGTTATACCATGAACTGGCAGCAATTATTTTCCGCATTAATCCGCCAATATCTGTTTGTGTCTCTTTATCAGGCGTTTGCTGCATCTCTGGCTAGTGAAAATGCCAGTCGTCTCTCCTCAATGCAATCCGCCCAAAAGAATATTGATGAACGACTTTCTGATTTAAATTCCCAATATCGTCGCCAACGTCAAAGTTCAATTACGGCTGAACTCCTGGATGTGGTGGCAGGTTTTGAAGCATTAACGTAACCAGAAGTAGGTGGGAAACAGTATTAAAGAGTGGATAAGCTTCACCCGATTGGGGGAACGGAATGGGGGAAGTTAGGTGCTATTAGATCATGCTACAGTAAGCTATTCCAATAAGAAAGTAGCGGTTGCGACTTCTGAGGGGGTCAAGTTCTTTAGGTTTGATCCCTAAAAGTTAGCCAAAAAACACTTACGATAGACAGCCTCCAATGATTTGCGATCGCTCTTGCATTCCTCGCATAGGCGTTGCTATCGCCTGTATTTGGCTCGTTCACTCGCATCATAGACGAAAGAAGAGGTTTTACAAACTATTATGCTCAAGCTTTATCACAATCCAATGACCCGCTCTCTGAGAGTTCTTTGGTTACTTGAAGAACTCGGTTTGGACTATAGTTTGGAATCAGTCGAATTTGTCCCCCCTGTTGAGGGGAAACTATTCGCGCAAAAAACGCCAACGGGAAGGTTCCCGACGCTTGAAGATGGCGAGATAACGATTGGCGAATCGGGCGCAATTATAGAGTATTTAATCGAACGCTACAGTGAAGGTCGTCTTGCGCCACCAATCGGTTCACCCTTGCGTGCAAAATACCTGCAATGGATGCATTTTCCGGAGGGAACCCTCAACCCCTATGTCAATGCTATACAACGATTTGCTCCCGTCACACCTGCGATAGTTGCTGCCATGCGGGAGGAACTTGACATCGCGATCGCGTTTGTTGACGATGAGTTAACCTATAATACTTACATTGTCGGAAACGATTTCACGGGTGCAGATATTATGCTAGCTGTCAGCTTGTTGTCAGTCAATAGTCTGGGATCGTTAGTTGAGAATTATACCAACATCGCCGCGTATTTTGCTCGGCTTCAATCTAGACCTGCACTGGTTAAAGCGATGCAGAGTTAAGCATCAATGACTTTTGTCATTCCTTTTAATGACTTAACGCTATGGCAAAGGCGCGATCGCCTCGTTATCATAAAAAAAATAATGTGCTATTCAGCTCAGGAGGTAATCCTATGGAATCAAAACCACGCACCTTTAAAGAAACAACTCTACTGTTTCTAGGGGGTGCTGCTGCTGGACTAATTATTTTTGCCCTATTCGGCGGTGTATGGCAAGTCACTCACTTTTGGTGGGTGATGGCAGCAACTACACTATTCTGTGGTTTATTAGCCGTAGTGTTCCGTCAAAACTTCCAGAAAATGTTAAATGCTGTGATGGATAATGCTCCTTGGATTTAGGAACAGAAGCTTCAGCCGAAGCCCTTGCTTATCGATTAGTTAAAGTTGTTATAAATTACCGACAATAATAAAATTTACGGTAATTTATAACTAGCCACCCGTACCTTTAAGTCTCCCTCTTGGGGAGGGTAGCTAAAAATAAAGGCTCCTTCTTGAATTTCGCCACTGGACAAAAAGTTAATCGTTTGTTCCCCTGATTCTTGAACTCCCGATGCGGTTGTGAGTTCCGCCACCACCTGAACCGATTCCGCTGTTTTCCCGCCGCTATTAGTAACGGTAAAGGGGACATAATATTGCCTTTCTACTTGGCGAATGTCTGTTTGTTTAATAGTTACACAGAGGATAGGGGGTTGACTGTCTCTACCCAGTCCTCTAAATGTGACCAGTCCCACAATTGTAATTAAAATGAACAGGGCAATTGTAAAGCTGACCCACTCCGCCGGGGAACGATGAGAGGGGTTCGCTTGATCGGAAGACTGATCACTCATATAGCAATCCTATTTGAGTCGTGTCCAAAAATCTGATAATTTTCGGGAATGGGGAACACCTCGACTTACCTCGACTTACCTCGACTTACCTCGACTTCGCTCGGTAACACGCTCGGTAACACGCTCGGCAACACGCTCGGTAACACGCTCGGTGTGTCATGGGGAATGGGTAATGGGAAAGAGTTTCAAAGCTTTTTTCTATTTTTTGATTTTTCACAACCTATTTAGGATAAATAACACTGACTTAAGGGGAATGTCACTGACTTAAGGTTGGTGGGCAATGCCCACCCTACGGTATATTACTGGTTTCGGCGATCCCAAAGGCTTATTTCAGTGCTATTCTATTTAGGATTGCTATATCATATCGCTAAACGTCCAGCAGCACCGCCAATAGTGGCAGGTAGCCCTAATAACAGCGTATACCGCAACCACAAAAACCACGGATCACTCAAGCTAAGGCGGTTGAAGAACCACAACATTAAAGCCGAAGCTAGCAGTGAGATCAAGTAGGAGAGAATAGTTTTCCCGATAGGCGTTGGCAAGATCCCATTGAGGAGGCGACGTTGATGTTGGTGAGCAAAGCCAGCAGCAAAAACAATCCCGTAGGAAATGAATAGGGATGCGGCAATAATAATCAACAGCCAAGGGGATGAAGCTGAAGCCGCTAGGGTGGGAATTTCGTCAGTTGGGGCAATACTAAAGGCGACAATGATTGCACCGATTAAGGTGGCACTAATATCAGCTATCATCGTCCGGAAACCCAGTTTTTTGCTCGGCTGTAAGTATTGATTGGAGTCAGATTCAGCCGATTGCTCCGGCAGTAGCGATCGCGCCATGGCTACACCCAGGGAAAATGGCACACTCTCAAAAATAACTTTTCCCAATGCTTCATCAATGGGAGTTTCGCCGGTAATGCGACGCAGCAAAATTAGAATAAATGTCGCACAAACGATGCCAATTGCCAAGGCTTCTACACTTTCCATAGCGGCATAAAGCATCCCATCACGCCTACTTTTGCGAAAGCCTTCACTGCGATTAAATAAAAACACAACACTATACGTGATGCTCAGAATAGCCAGTAATAGAATAGGTTGAATCGATGACCCTATCCACCAAACCTCCATTGTATAAAGTAGAGGGATGCCAAACAAACATCCGCCCAAAATGCCGCGAATTATCTGCTGAATTTCTCTTGCCCAAGCCTGCGATCGCTGTCGTGTTTGGAACTGTTTCATCATAGCAATTAAACTGTTAAAACAATCCTTGTCTAAATATTTTAGTCTACGATATCCATCGTCCATAGCCAAGCCTATTAAATGATAAATGAGCAAAACGCTGACGATGATTTAGCGCTGGTTAAACTAAATTTTACTGGTTTCACCCTAAGTCAATTAACTTTCTTTAGATAGAGATCAGATTACACTATTTATTAATAAAGCAAACCTGTTCTTTTGAGAAAAACCTTAAGGGAGGTAAAACTTGGCTGCACTGATTTCACTGTTGACTGTGATAAGCTTATCGCTACTGATTACTCGCATTGCTACTGTGGCGCTGGCACTCACCGGACTGTCACGGGAATCGGCAAAGTTCCAGGCTCGTTCAGCGTTTACAGGGGTAGGCTTTACCACCAACGAAGCGGAACAAGTGGTTAGCCATCCGGTACGGCGTCGCATCTTGATGCTGTTGATGCTGCTAGGGAATGTGGGCGTGATCACCACGATTTCATCCCTAATCTTGACATTTTTGAACACAGCGAGTAATCAGCAATGGCTAGTGCGATCGCTGATATTGGGGATAGGATTAGCGGTGCTGTGGGTTATAGCCACGAGTAAATGGATTGACCGTTATTTGTCACGACTGATTAATTGGGCGTTGCACCGCTGGACGACGCTGAATGTGCAAGATTATGCCAGTTTGCTGCGTCTGTCTGGTGATTACACCGTAATGGAGATGGAAGTACAACCTGACGATTGGTTGGCAGAGAGAGAGTTAGGGGAGTTGGGGTTGAGGCAAGAAGGCGTGGTGGTGCTGGGAATCCAACGGGAGAATGGTCGCTATGTGGGCGCACCGAAAGGACACACTCGCATTTGTCCGGGTGATGTCTTGATTCTGTATGGTCGATTACCCTTGCTGAATGAGTTAGACCAACGGGGTGCAGATTGGACAGGCGAACAGTCTCACCAAAAAGCCGTTGCCCAGCAGCAACGGAACTTGGCACAACAAGATCGAGAAGAGGCAGAGGATAACCTTTAGAGCGTCGGTTTCAGCATACCCAAGGACAAAGGATAAGAGGCGAATTGAGCAAAAGAGTCGGTAGAGCGCAATGCTACAATCAGAGGGGGTAAGGGGGAAAGCTAGGTTTGATTCGTCATAAATTCAGGTCAATCCGAAATAGATTAGCTACATTAAAAAAACTATTGATGGTAAACCTTAATCGAGCGCTGCACTGAATCAGGGCAGTTAGGGACGCAAAATACCCCACAATACTAGGCTTTGAGGGACATGGCTATGCAGTCGGAACAACAACAGCGAATCATGGGCTACTTTATGGAGGAGGCACAAGACCACCTCAATACCATAGAGCAAGGTTTGCTAAATCTGCAAAGCACCATCGAAGACCCTGAGACATTGAACGAAATGTTCCGCGCTGCTCATTCGGTCAAGGGCGGAGCGGCGATGTTAGGACTCAATAGCATTCATCAAACTGCCCATCGCTTAGAAGATTACTTCAAAGTCCTCCAAGACACTCCAATTCAAGCAGATACTCAGTTAGAATCCCTGTTGCTGCACGTTTTTGACACCCTCAGCGCTCTGTTAAATCAGCTTCAAGGATCGGATGGTTTGACCGACGAAACAGCCAGCCCGATTATGTCTGATGCTGAGCCTGTTTTTGTGCAACTCAACAGCTATTTACAACAGTTGGTTCAAAATTCTCAAGCGACTGGTGATACTCCTTCCCCAGCCCACTCCTCTCAATCCTCTAGTAAAGGAACAAAAACCTTGCCCGCCACCTTTAAGCGAGATGTCCTGGTAGAACTGCGGGAGATGTTGCAACTGTATAAGCAGTCGGATACTCCCAAACATCGCCACGCCCTGCAAAACCATTGCCAACGGTTGATCGAATTAGGTGATCGATTGGACTTACCGGGGTGGGGTGAACTATTAGAGATATCAAAACGGGCGATCGCCAATCCCGAAAATTCTTATCGCTTACTCGCTAGCGTCACCATTAAAGAAATTAAACAAGCTCAAGAATTAGTGCTGACTGGGCGATCCGCCGAGATTGTACCCAGTGAACAACTCAAAGCCCTGGCACCCGACGCGACAACGGTCGAATCCGAGACAGAATCCGATATTAGCACCCATTCGCCAACCCAGGAATCTGATCGCTTTGATCATCGCGATACCTATATCCAAGCCGAGGATACCTATATCCAAAATCCAAACGACACCGGAGATCCCAGAGGCGATAAACTCCAATTCTCGGCGGTTCCATCCTCAAATTCTATCCCTCCCCTGTCCGAGAAAGGCGAACCCGAAGTGGGTATCGCCGAACTTAATAGTTTAGCCGATATTTTTGAAACTCAAACCGCTGATTTAGATCAAACGTGGCACGAAGAAGAAGTGATTAGTCCAGATGATCAATCCTTAGACTTAGATGCAGATGATTGGCTGGATCTTGAAGACGCGAATGATTTTTCTGATTTAATTGATGAGAGTGATGAGCTAGGACATTCAACACCCGATGATCAGTTAATGGAAGGGTTAACAGATGAGTTTGACCTAGACGCGATCGCCAATCCTCAAGCCTCAACAGAATCACCGGATTCCTTTAATATCTCATCCAGCTTGACCGACGACTTTTCTGGTCAACTATTTGAGTCAGATACCTCCGAAGAGTCAGACCCGATGAGTTACTCCGGCGAAGACTTAAATGGTTTATTTGGTGAGAGTTTCTTTGAGGAGGAAGGAGAAACGGCAACCGGAGGAATGTTCAGTCATTCGGATTTTGAAGATT
Organism: Coleofasciculus sp. C1-SOL-03; assembly: GCF_040220555.1. NCBI lineage: Bacteria > Bacillati > Cyanobacteriota > Cyanophyceae > Coleofasciculales > Coleofasciculaceae > Coleofasciculus > Coleofasciculus sp. C1-SOL-03. The sequence continues at coordinate 1,921 of NZ_JAVJUO010000050.1, read as the reverse complement.
TAGACGTAGAGGACGTTCCTCAATCCTCCATTCAGGACGATGAAACAGCCTCAGAGTCAGACTTTGACTTTGATGACCTACTAGAAATTTCGAGTACAGAGGACGAGGCTCAAACTTGGGGAGAATCAACCAATCAGAACGATTTTGATCTGGAAGACTATCTAGAAAGTAGCGATTTAGATCAAGAAACTGATTTAGACAGTACCGATCAAGCGGACATCGACATCGAATCAGCAACAGCAACGGGAGATGTATCGAATCCCTTTGAAGAAACATCCCTCGACGATTTTGATCAAGACGGTTGGGAAGACGCAGAAAACCTCCCCGATTTTGAGGCACTCAATGACTTCTTTGATTCAGAACCTGGAGTTGAGTCAACGCCAGTTGATAACGTGACTGACCCAGAACATGCTTCTATCATTGAGCTGCCCACATCCACGGATGAAGCCTTAAATGAAAGCAGCAGTTCAACCCAAGATGAAATTCTGCCAGACGTAACAGAAGATGGGGAAGACTTCTGGGCTGAAGAGGGTGAAGAATCATTCGGCTCAGCGGCACAGGTAGACGATTTAGATGACGATTGGTTAATCGGTGAATCCCTAGGGACACAACAACTGGAAACCTCGGAAACTGAATCAGCCGCCGACCTATTTGGCGATTGGGAAACATCACCAGCGCCATCTAACCAAGAGTTAGACGATTTATTTGCCGAAGACAGTGAGGAGTCCTTGGGTGCAAGCGCCCAGCTAGACGATTTAGATGAAGATTGGTTCACGGATGAGTCTCCCCAGACACCACAGGCGGAAACATCGGACAGCGCCGCTGATCTATTTGGGGATGAGGAAATCCGAGAAACAGCATCGGGCGAAGCGGTAGACGACTTATTTGCCCAAGAGGAAGAAGAAGCAGCAACCCCCAGCACCGAGCTAGACGATTTAGATGAAGATTGGTTCACGGATGAGTCTCCCCAGACACCACAGGCGGAACCATCAGACAGCGCCGCTGATCTATTTGGGGATGAGGAAATCCGAGAAACCCCTTCGGGCGAAGAGGTAGACGACTTATTTGCCCAAGAGGAAGAAGAAGCAGCCCCCAGCGCCCAGGTAGAGGATTTAGACGACGATTGGTTCACTGATGAGTTTCCACAAACACCGCAGGCGGAAATATCAGACAGCGCTGCCGATTTGTTTGGGGATTGGGACATCCCAGAAACAGCACCGAGCGAAGAGTTAGACGACTTATTTGCCCAAGTAGATGGGGCAGAATTAGCCCCCAGCGCCGAGTCAGAGGATTTAGACGACGATTGGTTCACTGATGAGTCTCCACAAACACCGCAGGCGGAAACATCGGATACCGCCGCTGATTTGTTTGGGGATGAGGAAATCTTAGAAACCCCTTCGGGTGAAGAGGTAGACGACTTATTTGCCCAAGAGGAAGAAGAAGCAGCCCCCAGCGCCGAGTCAGAGGATTTAGACGGCGATTGGTTCACTGATGAGTCTCCACAGACACCACAGGCGGAAACATCGGACATCCCAACGGATGTATGGGACGAGTGGGACATCCCAGAAACAGTACCAGGCGAAGACTTAGATGACTTATTTGCCCAAGAGGAGACACAAGCAACCCCCAGCGCCCAGGTAGAGGATTTAGACGACGATTGGTTAACCGATGAGTCTGCACAGACACCACAGGCGGAAACATCGGACAGCGCCGCCGATCTGTTTGGGGATTGGGACATCCCAGAAACAGCACCGGGCGAAGACTTAGACGAGTTATTTGCTGAGGAAGAAGAAACAACCCCCAGCGCCCAGGTAGAGGAATTAGACGAAGATTGGTTAACCGATGAGTCTGCACAGGCACCACAAGCAGAACCATCGGACAGCGCCGCCGATCTGTTTGGGGATTGGGACATCCCAGAAAC
>NZ_JAVJUO010000049.1:0-57449 GCF_040220555.1 Coleofasciculus sp. C1-SOL-03 | reverse complement strand
CCCTTCCCGCCATCCCGGTTAAGATGTCTTGTCTTAACAACAACCCGACAAAAGGTTTTAGAGAGTATCCGGACTAGGGAAGCATCCGGGTGTCTGTACCAAACCGGGACTCAATGCGGTATTCAACGGTTTAAATCGCCGCTTGTCCGGCAATCCCCACGCTCCACGTTAGTAGCGTGGGGTTGTTGAATCTTATGACCCTGCCGAAGCCAACTTCTAATTAGCTACGCCAATCAGGAAATTGACCCTGAAGACAGGCAGCGATTTCATCGTTCCACTCATCTTCTATTTGGGTAATCCACGCCTCAAACTTATCCTCAGTTCCTGACTTGAACGTTTTGTACCGTAATTTTAACGACATTTTATCGCCGCGCTGGGATTGGTGATGAGAAAGTTTGCAATAAGTCATTATTAATCTTCCGATAATTATTAATTAACTACAAATCAGTGGCTTTCTAAACTTCTCTTAACAAATATATGGAATTGTAAAGACAAGATCTAGGGATTGAATAACACAACCTAGGTGATGATACAAAATAAGATTGGTGATACTGTATGGTCTGGATAAGTAATTTCAATGCAACCTCAGCGTGACCAGACAGAATCCCTTTGGTGAGCGAGGTCACAATTTTCCACGCTGCCTCTCTACCCGATCCACCGGAAATTTTTTTGATCAACTGGATCTCCTCAACTGTAAAATCGGTAGATCAGTGGGATGAAATCCTAGAAAGCAGTTAACGGTGGTTAACGGAGTTTTGAAGCCAATGGAACAACATCAAAAATCAACGGTTGTGATTACGGGTGCCTCATCAGGGGTGGGTTTATATGCTGCCAAAGCCCTAGCGAAACGGGGAAATTGGCATGTGGTGATGGCTTGTCGGAATTTAGAGAAAGCCCAAAACGCTGCCCAAGAGGTGGGTATCCCCGAAGACAGCTACACGATAATGCATATCGACTTGGGTAGCTTAGAGAGTGTGCGTCAGTTTGTAACCAAATTCCGGGAAAGTGGCAAATCCTTAGATGCCTTGGTGTGTAATGCTGCCATTTATATGCCCTTACTCAAGGAACCTCTGCGATCGCCAGAAGGGTATGAGTTAAGCGTTGCCACAAATCACCTGGGACATTTTCTCTTGTCTCATCTGATGCTAGAGGATTTGAAGCATTCCTCGGCAGAGTCTCCCCGGCTGGTTATTTTGGGAACGGTGACTCACAATCCTGATGAATTGGGTGGAAAGATTCCACCGCGTCCCGACTTAGGGGAACTCAAGGGGTTTGAAGCGGGATTCAAAGAGCCTCACTCGATGATTGACGGCAAAAAGTTTGAACCCGTCAAAGCTTACAAAGATAGCAAAGTCTGTAACGTTCTGACTATGCGAGAACTGCATCGGCGTTATCACGAATCAACCGGTATCGTCTTCAGTTCCCTGTATCCAGGATGTGTGGCTGATACACCCCTGTTCCGCAATCACTATCCCTTGTTTCAGAAACTTTTTCCCTTGTTCCAGAAACACATCACGGGTGGGTATGTGTCGCAGGAGTTGGCAGGTGAACGGGTTGCTGCTGTCGTTGCCGATCCTGAATATAGCCAATCCGGTGTCTATTGGAGTTGGGGGAACCGACAGAAGAAAAATGGTCAATCCTTTGTCCAGAAGGTTTCTCCCCAAGCCCGCGATGATCAAAAGGGGGAACGGATGTGGGAGTTAAGTGCCAAGTTAGTGGGAGTGGCTTGATCGGAGACTAAGCTGTCACGCATGTAAATTGGGAATGGGTAGTGAGCAAGATGCTCACCCGACAAGGATTTCACCATTATTGACATTCAGGTTCAAATACCAAACAGCTTAGGTGTTACCGTTCGTCCCAATTACTCCATATCATGAGTCGGGGTGATTCATGGATTGCCCCGACTATAATTTTGGAAAAAATCGGTTAGTTCTTGGACATAAAGTATTAAGAAATATTAACAAGTGTCAACTCCTGACTGTTCTCTATTCCCCGTTTCTTGTTTCCTTGTCCATGTTCTGACGATTTCATTGAAGAAATAATACAGTGTATTACGAAAGCGTTGACAATTATTGTATCCTTTTCTACCATAGTTAATATTCCTTCTAAAGAAGGTTGCTTGGATGTATTACAGCAAGGGAATTTACTCTCATAGCCAAAAGAAAATCCCATTGCTGTAGACGATTGATGTTGACGATATTTAGATAGGGCGCATTTACCCAAAAAAGCCGTTAGGTTTTTCAAGCTTGACCAAGCTTTGTATGACGGTAAAACCTGTCTTAGTGGAGCAATTCGTTGAAAAGAGATGGCTCGACGCGAACAGGTACTGGTAAGTGAAACTTTAGTGATAGCAGATGGATGTTAGGGTGCATTTTCAGATTCAAGTGACGTGTTTGATAAGGGTCTTTATTTAATCAACGCCACTGATAGATAAGAATGGGCGATCGCTGTTAATTCTTAACAAGAGAGAGCGATCGCCTTTTTTTGGGTTAAATGTCCAGGATGGGAGGTTGAGTTGGACTCACTTGTCGAATAACCTGACAGGGGTTTCCTACGGCGATAACGTTGGCGGGAATACTTTTGGTCACAACACTACCCGCACCAATCGTTGTGTGATCACCAATCGTGACACCTGGACAAATAATTGCACCGCCACTAATCCAAACATTATTACCAATTTTAATCGGTGCAGCCAGTTCGCGTCCAGTTAATCTTTGGGCGGGATCAGTGGGATGATAGGCGGTATAGATCTGCACATAGGGACCACATAAAAGGTTATCGCCTAGGTGAACTGTATTACAGTCGAGAATTACACAGCCATAGTTCATGTAGAGATTATCGCCAACATAGATATTACTGCCATAATCACAGTAAAAGGGAGGACTAATTTGAGGATTAGATCCCAGCTTGCCAAATAAGTCTTGTAAAAGTTGCGATCGCGTTTCTATTTCGTCTTCAGTTGTGGCGTTGTACAAGCGGGTGAGATGACAGGCTCGATTGTGTAATGCTTTTAATTCAGGGTCAGATGCTAGATATAGCTCTCCCGCTAACATCTTCTGTTTTTCGCTCATCTGCTTTATCAAAGCAATATCTAGTTAATTTATCATGTCCGCAATCTTCCTTCAAGACTATGCTCCCAGAATCACAAGACTTAAGCTTTAAAGATTTAGCAATATACCGTAGTGGCGTGGCACACCTTAATTGGTGGATTAGCATTGTAGGGGCGCACGCCGTGCGCCCGGTTTCACCGCCAAATCTATTCCACAATTTTAGCTGTGTCAGTCCGCCATCGTGGGATACTAACGCTGTCCTTTGCGTACCATATTCAATCCATACAGGTACAGTTCAGCAACCGCATAGACACGAGGCGGCGGATCATTGGCACGAGAACGTTCGGTGAGAATACCAGCTTCGATCATATCCCTGATAGTTTCCGTTAATTTGTTATCCTCCACTGTCCAAATTTCCGCTAGTCTCTCTTCCTCAATCGGAGAACGTTCATTTTGTAATCTATCCAGATGGTCTTTAAGTTCGGGGTACTCGTTGCGGACTTCATCAACACGTTGTTCGGAAACATAGGGAAAAGCATTAATCAAAGCTTTGGGGCGCAGAACTATCTCTTTACTATACTCTGTCGAGAAATCTTTTTCCCGTTTAACTGCTTCTTGTAACAATAACACTAAACTCCTCGGGAAACAGTTCTTTTGACCGTCAGCAATACGAGTCCGCACCCAATTATAAGTATAGGCTTTTTTCCCCCGCCCCATCCGTTCACCCCAGAGAGGATACAAGCTAGTCCGAAGTTGTTCTAGCTCAATGGCATTTAGTCGTTCCACTGTTACTCCCAATTTTTGTTCCAAAAAGCGGCTAAGAGTAGCAGAACTGGTTAAGGCTTGGCGTAGCACAAGTCTCCAGAGATCAGCCTCATCCCAACGGAGTTGAAGTGATCGCCCAGTGTAATGCCCTTTGTTGGTAAAGTTAAGTTGATTCCAAATATCTTCCCGTAAAAATATTTTAGGGACAATACATCTGAGACTTGTCCCACTCTCCAGCCACCAAGCCAGTAACGCTCCAAGTGCTTGTTTGCGACGAACATAGTCTTTTGGAGTCGAACCAAAACCAGCATCTAACTCATCATAAAGTAGCCATACGACCTCTTTATTCTCTTGCAACCAGCGGTCAATCGCCCGTAATTCATCAGCCGCTTGCGACCCAGCTTGGGGAGATTGAGTGCGATGGACTAACCACTCGACGATTGGAGAATGGGGAGGGTTGTCTTGATCAACTAATTCAACTAACTGTTGATCTAATTCAGGGAGTGAACGTAATTCAGGTATAGCATAACACAGTTGCAACAGAGCATAATTTAGCCAAAAAATTGACCAACTATTCTCACCCACTTGTTGCTCATAACTCGCTAAATCATTACTTTCTAGGATTTCAATGGCATAGCCTCCTAAATAAATAGAACCAGTCCAACGCCCTTGGTCATGTAACACTTGAGCATCTTCAAACCGACGCCGAGAAGCACCAAGCTGGCAACGTCTTAATGTCAATAATGACAAAATTCTTGTAGTGGCGTGGCACAGCTAAAATGGTGCGATAGATGTAGTACGTAGTGAGGGAACTTCAGCCCTCTTCGGCTAGGCGGAGCGAGAACTAAAGTTCTCACTACAAACAAAGACAAAAAGACGAAACAAGTTTTCCCCAAGCGTGTCACTTAGACGTCACAATATCAGCTAACGCAGGTTTGACATTGGCATAGTCATAGTTAAAACCACTGCTAGTTGTCCGCTTAGGTAACACCTTTTGACCCTCTAAAACTACCTTAGCCCCTTCTCCTAATAACGCTTCTAGGGCAATACTGGGAACAGGTAACCAGGAGGGACGATTCATCACATCTCCCAAAGTCTGACAAAATTCCGACATCCGCACAGGATTGGGTGCTGTAGCATTGAAAACCCCTTCCATGTCATTACGGGTGAGTGCATCGATAATCAAATTCACCAAGTCATCTCGGTGAATCCACGAGAACCACTGACGCCCACTACCAATTGGACCCCCAGCAAATAGTTGAAATGGAGGTAACATTTTCGCTAGTGCGCCACCATCACCGAGAACAATGCCAAACCGGAGGATAACCAACCGCACTCCAGCCTCTTTTACCTTTTGCGCTTCCGCTTCCCACGCCTGACAGACTTGGGCGAGAAAATCATCTCCAGGGGGACTGGTTTCAGTATAGGTTGCTGTTTCGCTAGTCCCGTAATAGCCAACAGCCGACGCATTCACTAAGACACTGGGTTTGGATTGCGCTTGGTTGATGGCTTCAACAATTCGCCGGGTTCCCAGTTGGCGGCTATCGAGAATTGCTTTTTTCCGTTCCGGTGTCCAGCGATTCTCACCGATGGGTTCCCCCGCCAAATTTACCACCCCATCACACCCTGCGATCGCCTCTTGCCAAGACCCAGATTCGGTGGGAGTATAGGCGATAATCTCTAAATTCGGGAATAAGCGAGTGGCTTTGGCTCGGTTTCGGGTGAGAATCATCGGTTGATGCTCTAACTCCAGCAGACGCTTGACTAAGCGAGAACCAATAAATCCGGTTGCTCCAGTAATAGCAATTTTCACGATTGAGTTACTCTGCTCCCTGTGCTTGTTGGGTATCACCGTAAGCCATACCATTGACTTCGGCATAGCGGTGCATAAAGCGCATGAACCGATCCCAGTGATCTTGGCGCTCGATTTCAAATTCGCAGTCTACCCGCCTTAAATCATCGCCTTCTGGACCACCGAATATAAATTTAACTGAGGATGGTTCCACACTAATTTGTCCTTCTTCATCAATTAAAAGCAAGGCGTTGGCGAATCGTTTGGTATAACTCTGGAACTTTTCTATCGCTTTTAAGGAATCGAAACTCATTAATACTGAACGCACGCCCGAATTCCGATTTCGCCGCAAGCTAACATTGCTCAGTTCTTCAGGAAGTCCTTCAAAAAATTGAATGGATGGCGTTTGGGTAGTCATTTTAAATGGCGAATACTATATAGTTCAGTATACAAAACTTGATGCCTCTCACCAAAGAAATCCTCTGATCGGCAATACATCCCCCATTTCTGCTCAGGATACTGCGGGCGAATAGGACGTCCTAGTGCAGCGCGGCTTCAAATACTAACCAGTTAACCAGCTTTAAAAGCAGCTACATTATGTTCCTCATCGCCTTCTGCCACCTGCCTTCGGACTTCTGCCTTCTTGTACTAGAACCCTGAGTCGGGGCGGGTTTCGTCACATCTGGGCGCAACCGACACGATAGTCGTGAAACCCGCCCCTACACCATCAAACCTTACATCAACGATGACTGGTGACAACTGTCGGTAATGCACCCGTTCGGGATAAAGGTGCCGCCATTTGTAAGACTTTCTCCATCAGCCATGGCGCAATCCGACTGCACCACACGGCTAAATGACTTTGCCATCCCACCAGGATTTCTGGTGAATCCTTTTGCAGTCCTGTGACTAGGGCTTGGGCGACTTGCTCCGGTGTCATGGGCATGACCCAGCGAAATAGCTGTAAACCCCTTACCATATCAGTATCCGTCAGGGAAGGGAGCAAGGCAATCACCCGGATATTATAGGGCGCTAGTTCGCCTCGCAAGGCTTGGGTGAAGCCTAAAATCGCAAACTTGGTGGCGGAATAGGTCGCCATCGTTGGCGCAGCGACTTTGCCCATTAAACTGGAGACGTTAATAATGATGCCTTGGCGTCGAGCTGCCATGCGTTTGGCAAGCAGACGGGTAATCGTGTATAATCCCATCAAGTTAATCGCCAGCTCCTCCTGCATCTTTGGCAGTTTTGCGTTTAAAAAGGGAGTTTGATGGGCAACACCTGCACAGTTAACTAGGATGTGAACGGGTCCATAAGTGCGCCAAGCGCGTGCAATTTCTACATTCACGTCTACCAGTTGGGTTAAATCTAACGCCAAAATAGCGACCTCGACACCTAAATTTTCAATCTCCGCCGCCACGGCTGCTAAACGTTGGCGATCGCGGGCGATTAAGATTAGGCGCTTAACACCGTTTCGGGCAAGTTCGAGGGCGATCGCACGACCAATTCCCCGCGATGCTCCGGTAACCAAAGCAGTCTTTCCTTGAATATTCATGGCAAAAACCTCACTGAGTTCAGTCTCACTCGGTTTTTCCGATTATTCATGCTCAGGGGTCTATAACTCCTCCTAACCGCCTCAGCATGAGGTGAGACATAAGTAATCAGAACGTCGAATTATCTCTCAGTTGCACTAAAACGTTGAAGAGTAGGATATGTTTCACGCTTCGCCATTTTTTGAGTGAATAGGCGAGTGATCGGGTGGTGAAACAGTAATCAAATCTTTGTAATCAACGGGTTCTATGAAAAGCTCACCCGTGAGTCGAACATGATCTCCAGTCATGCGGTAACTGCAAAGAGTGAATCATGATCATGATATGTCTCCAAAGGAACTCGGTGAATGCGGAAGCGTGAGTTGTTGATCGAGTACCCGATACATACCTGGTCGGTAATTCGCTAAATCAGCCAACCACCTGACCGTCAAGATAAACGCAGTGTTTATGCAATTAGCCTCCTATCAACGAGCTTCTACCAAAATCGACTCATTACGCATACATTAGCAATTGTTTCAAGACGATGGCAATATTTTTTAATAAATTCCTCGTAACATTTCTTTACAAACCCTGAAACCCTTTTCCAGATTGACCTGTAGCTGGTTTAACCTTTCGCGAGTACAATAAACAATCAACAATGAACTATCGACCCGAATCCGTGTGTCTATCATCATCATCTTGGCTGAAGTCAGCCTTATCCTGGTTCTGTTATCTCTCGTAAACTGGCTGGTGGGTGTTATTTTCCAGCAGTTGATGAAGGTATCTTGGCTCAAGCAGGGAAGCCAGACTCTGCGTCAGAACATCCGGGGTATCTTGATTCTGAGTGGTATTGTCCTGAGTCTGACGGTTATCGGTGTCAATGGCTGGTTACTTTACCGAGGCGAAGACTTAACTCAATACACATTGACCTTGATCCGAGGTATCCCTGTGCAATTTTGGGTCACACTCGGCTTGGGGATCATCAAAAGCATCAGTCTGCTGATTTTGGCGGGGATCGTTCTGCGTCTATGTTTGCATGGCGACATTGGTGATCCAGCAAGTGGAACTGATCGCCCAACTCGCCAACTATGCCACACAGGGACTGTAGCGTTTAATCGCCTCAAAATAAATTGAAATTCGGGTAAAAATGGTTAAAGCTATTGCTGTCCAATATTTATTTGGGAAAATCAAACTAACAATTTAGCACACCAACTACGGAAGACCCACAATTATTCCCCTTGCGGCTGCGGTGACGTGGGTGTGCCAGAATTAGGTGACACCGAACCACCGGGATTGATTTGGGATTGTCCCGGAGACGGGGATAAACCCCCTGGATTTGGTTGGGGTGTTCCAAATTGAGGTTGACCCGGAATCCCTGGAAATTGAGGTGGCAAATTGGGGTTAAATGTGCCATCGGGATTAACAGGCATTTGTCCAGGATTGGGGTTAAATTCGGGGACTCCAGTTGGCGGAGACATGGGATTCGTTCCCGGAAATTGCGGCGATTTTCCCGGAGAATTAGCTAGCGCTACGCGATCGCCCCCGACTTCCCGCAGCAAATCTAAGACTTGCACAACTTCGTTATACATGGCGTTGGGGGAAGCGTAGAGGACAAACACGCCACTGGGGTTTTGTTGCTTGTAAGCTTGGAGTTGTTGAATAAACTTCTCTTGAGTGATCATCTCCTCTTTTTCCACATACACTTGCCCCAATTCATTTAGACTGATCATCAGAATTTGTCGTCCCTGGGCGGTTCCGGTACTGGCTTTGGGTAAATCCACATTAATGGCTTGTTGGCGCGATAGCCCCACGGCTGCCAGGATAAAGAAGGTCAAGATACAGAAAATAACATCAATTAGCGGTACGATCTCGATCCGAACTTCTTCCGTGGGGGAATCCATCCGCAAGTTTAAGGGGCGGGGTAATGGGGGGACAAAAGCGGCGCGTTGTTTTTTGGTTTGCTGCTGGGGTGACTGGCGTAGTGTTGTCATTGTTTAAAGGTCAAAATCGGGCAAACTATACGGGTTTATGATGTCTGCTTTGGTGTCTGTGAGAAATGGGCATTGACTGCCAAGCTGCACTCAGGATATCAAGACAATCAGAGTTCTAATTTTCTGGCTTTCCTGGGGGGTTGGGGACAGCCGTGCGATCGCTTTCCGGAATTTGAGCATTGTCTGGGTTAACCTGATCATCTTGCTTCTGTTGGGTTCGAGGTTTTGGGGGTGAAGTGCGATCGCGTTTGGGAACCTCAAAACTCTCTGGGTACAGATTAACGTGATTCTCTGGGAGAGTGTCGTTCAGCACTTGCTCACTATCCTCAGCCTGTAACCAATCTTGGCGATACAGTAATTCCAACTCTGTCCCCGCTTTGCGGAATATTTTGACTTGGTTAAACCAAAAGGCTTGAAACAGTCGATAAAATGCCAAACTGGTAATCGCAATAATCAGTCCCGTCGCCGTACTAATCAGCGCTTCACCGATTCCCAACGTTACCCCGGCGGTGGAGGCTGTACCCAGTTGATCAATGGTAATGGAACCTAAGGAGTTGATTAAACCAAGTACCGTCCCCAGTAACCCCAACAGAGGGGACAGGGCAATCACCGCTTCTAATAGCTTATCGCCGCGTCGCATCGCCGCTAACTCATCATCCGCCGCCCCCTCTAAAGCCAAGCGGAATAATTCCGGTTCGGGGCTAATCAGGCGTAAGGGAGCATATAAATATCGTCCCACGGGTTGTCGCCGTGATTTCATCGCGATTTCCCTAGCCACCTGCCAGTTTTGAGCGGCTGCATCCAGCACCCGATTGACGACTTCTTCTTGTTTCAAGAGGATTCCCCCCCAAAACCACAGGCGTTCAAAAATTGTCCCTACGGCTAGGATCGAGAGTCCTAACAGGGGCCATATAGCGATTCCGCCCTTTTCAATAACCGCAACAATATCCATATCCATTCTCAACCTCCCTTGATTGCTTAGTATAATAGTCCCTGCTAAAATGCAAGCCACTCCAATTCTAGGGATTTCTCGCCGCTTGCAAAGAGGTTGATTAATTTTCAAGGGCTAGAGCGCGGGATTCGGGAGAGACGGGTGGCAATCTGGCAACTGTCTCAATACGGTTCAGTTAAGGGGTGTAGAGACGTAGCATGCTACGTCTGGAAGCTGGGAAAGAAAACATTCAATCAATTGTTATTGTCAATAGTGACAAAATTCTCGTAGTGTGAGCATCTTGCTCGCTACTCATTTGTAATTTGTCTTACAATCCCCACGCTCCACGTTAGTAGCGTGGGGTTGTTGAACCCCAACTTAAATTAAATGGCACTGAAAACTTGCATTTTTGAATCGCCGAAACACTTGATATACCGTAGGGTGGGCAATGCCCACCAGCCTTAACTTAGTACCATTCAACCTAAATTTTTGCACAAAAAGTTCTCGTAGTGGTGTGGCACACCTTATTTGATAGATTAGATTCGGCTTGTAGTAAGGGCTTTAGCCCTATATCCTGTTGCGTTTCCTGTCGTCAACCCAACCTACAACCTATTCCACAATTTTAGCTATGTCAGTCTACGACTGGCGTGGCACAGCTACAATGGTGGGATGGATTTTACGGTTACATTAGACGCACGTCTGTACGGTAAAAGGGCGCACGTCTGTGCGCCCCTACAATCGTCATCCACCCAATTCGGTGTGTTACGCTACGACAACGGTGACATACTCCACATTCAGAGGTGCATTTCTGACGTTTAATTAGGGACAAATACCAGAAAATGACACCATTATTTGATGCCTTTATCTCCTACGGACGAGCCGATAGTAAAGCTTTCGCGCAAACCCTGCAAGCGCGTCTCACTGCACAAGGGTTTAACGTCTGGTTTGATTTCAATGATATCCCCCTAGCCGTAGACTTCCAGAATCAAATTGATGATGGGATTGAAAAAGCCAGTCATTTCCTATTTATCATTGCGCCTCATTCCGTTAACTCTCCCTATTGCCTAAAAGAAATTGAATTGGCGATTAAGTTGAATAAACGGATTATTCCCATATTACACGTCATGGAAATTAGCCGGGAAACCTGGCGGCAGCGTCATCCCAATGGCACAGAGGAAGAGTGGGAAGCGTATAAGGCAAAGGGGTTACATGAAAGCTATCAGAATATGCACCCGACAATCCGTAAACTCAACTGGGTGTTTTTTCAGGAGGAGACAAACGATTTTGAAGCATCCTTAGCTGACTTAGTAAAATCACTCCGTTCTCATTCCGACTATGTAGACCAACATACCCGTTTTCTCGTCAAAGCCTTGGAATGGGAACGGAATCAAAAGCAACATAGCTGGCTATTAGTGGGCGAAGAGAGACAACAGGCAGAAGCTTGGTTAAAGGTACGGTTTAAAGATGAACAGCCGCCTTGTACTCCCACTGATTTACATTGCGAATACATCACCGAAAGTATCAAAAATGCCAATAACTTGATGACGCAGGTGATTCTTGCTTACAGCGACACGGATAAGCCGACGATGGAAAAGATTCGTCGCAGTTTAAGGCGAGAAAGTATTACCGTGTGGACAAATACAACTGATATCCACACAGGAGAATCCTTTGAGGAGGCAATAAAACGAGGGATTGAACAAGCTGATAACTTGGTTTATTTGCTTTCACCGGATTCCATCAGCTCAAAATACTGCCAACAAGAATTAGACTTGGCGGTGTCACTGCACAAGCGGATTATTCCGGTATTGGTACGGGAAACATCATCAGGAGAAGTCCCCTTAGCGCTACAGGGATTACAATATATTGACCTCACCGATAATGTAAAGGAAGAGGATTATCACCTTGATGAAAGTCAGTTATTACGGATTCTGCATCAGGATGAGGCTTACTATCGAGAACATAAGATTTTACTGACTAAAGCGCTGAAGTGGAAAGAGCAATACTCCAATCCCAGTATTCTGCTCCGAGGCTATAACTTACGCAGTGCTGAAGCGTGGTTAAAAGTCGCACAAAAACGGACACACTATCCACCTACTGCCTTACAGGAAGAATACATTACTGAAAGCCTGCGACAACCGCCATTAGAGTCACTGGATGTGTTTATTTCTTACTCTCGTGCGGATTCAGACTTGGCAAGAAAGCTGAATGATGCGTTACAGATGCAAGGAAAAACGACGTGGTTTGACCAGGAAAGTATTGCATCGGGGAGTGACTTTCAGCAGGAGATTCAGTTAGGGATTAAAGCCTGTGATAACTTTTTATTTATTCTTTCCCCGCGTTCGATAAAATCCCCCTACTGTGCTGCTGAGGTGGAGTATGCAGCCAGTTTAAATAAGCGGTTTGTCACCGTATTACATCAACCCGTAGACTCGGCAGATTTACATCCAGAGTTAGCCAAGATCCAGTGGATTGATTTCAATCAGAATCAACGGGAGTTTAATGCCAATTTCAATCAATTGGTCAGAGCCTTAGATACGGATAGAGAACACGTTCGCCTGCATAGCAAATGGTCACAGCGGGCGTTGGAGTGGCAGCAGCATGATCAAAGTGATGATTTGTTGTTACGGGGCAATGAATTAGCCATTGCACAAGACTGGTTACAGGAAACGAATCAAAGCCGGAAAAAGCCGACAGCAACCGACTTACAAAAGGCATTTATTCAAGCCAGTCTAGCGGCAAAAGAGGCTCATTTGCATCAAGAAGAAAGTCGCCGTCAACGAGAACTTAAACAAGCTCGCCGAATTATAATTGTATCGATTACTGCCTTGATTGGGTTGATAGGTTTAAGTAGTTTGGCTGTAGTCCAGTGGCGGGAATCAGAAAAAAGGATGGCAGGTCAAATTGATGCGTTAAGCCGATTTTCCCAGATACTGGTTAAATCAAATCTGAAATTCGATGCTCTGATTGAAGGGATTCGGGCAGGAGCGCTACTCAAAAAATCGAATTCAGAAAACTTGGAGAGTGAGAAGCGAATTTTCAATAGTTTGCAGACGGTAATTTATGAAAGCAAATTTAGAGAGCGGAATCGACTAACTGGTCATAAAGAAGCAGTCTATAGCGTAGTGTTCAGCCCAGATGGAAAGACGATGGCTTCTGCTAGTAGGGATAATACAGTCAGGTTGTGGAATCAACAAGGTGAACTTCTCCATACCCTTTCGGGTCATAAAGATGATGTCTATAGCGTAGTGTTCAGCCCAGATGGAAAGACGATTGCTTCTGCTAGTGGGGATAAAACAGTCAGGTTGTGGAATCGAGACGGTAAACTTCTCCACACCCTTTCTGGTCATGAAGATGAGGTCATCAGCGTAGTGTTCAGCCCAGATGGAAAGACGATTGCTTCTGCTAGTTATGATAAAACACTCAGGTTGTGGAATCGAGAAGGTGAACTTCTCCACACTCTTTCTGGTCATGAAGATGATGTCAATAGCGTAGTGTTCAGCCCAGATGGAAAGACGATTGCTTCTGCTAGTGATGATGGAACAGTCAGGTTGTGGAATCTAGAAGGTAAACTTCTCCACACTCTTTATGGTCATGAAGATTTGGTTGGTCGCGTAGTGTTCAGCCCAGATGGAAAGACAATTGCTTCTTCTAGTTCTGATAAAACAGTCAGGTTGTGGAATCGAGAAGGTGAACTTCTCCACACGCTTTCTGGTCATGAAGAAACAGTCATGAGAGTAGTGTTCAACCCAGATGGAAAGACAATTGCTTCTGCTAGTTCTGATAAAACAGTCAGGTTGTGGAATCGAGAAGGTGAACTTCTCCACATTCTTTCTGGTCATGAAGAACCGCTCTGGAGCGTAGTGTTCAGCCCAGATGGAAACACGATTGCTTCTGCTAGTGGGGATAAAACAGTGAAGCTGTGGAATTTAGAGGATTTAACGCTAGATGCACTCATGCATAGAGCCTGTGATTGGGTTGGGGATTATCTAAAATACAACGCCCCAGATAGCGATAAATTTCTGTGTGATACTGTAAAACAGTAACAAAGCGCGATTCCCATCATCCCTGACAAATTCCCATCCCATCAAACTCTCCCCCTCACGCCAGCAGGTGTAAGTTCTGCACCTGAACAGGTGGGTTATCCCCACAGGGGTTCCGGAATGAATTTGGCAAGATGAAAGGTAGCTGTCGGGAAAAACTGATGAATAATTTTTCAATCCAATCCATTTATAACTGGTATCGTAACGCGGTTCGCAATCCTAAATACCGTTGGTGGATAGTCTTAGGGACTCTCCTCTACGTGTTTAGTCCCATTGATATCGCTCCAGACTTGATTCCAATTGTCGGGCAAATTGATGATGTCGTCGTGCTGACGCTGCTGGTGTCTGAGATGTCGCAGTGGTTAATTGATTTGGCTAAATCCCGCCAAGCGGGAATCGTCACGGAAGAAACCAGTGCGACACCGGAAACGACGGTAGATGTGAACTCTGTTCCTGTCGAATAAGTAGGTCATTTGTCCTTCTGCCCTGGAGCCCTCTGCCTTTTGCTATATCAGGCGTGGGTGCAGCAGAATGAATAGAAGCAGAGGAAAATAGTGGCGTACATTGGTGTCAACTTACGCTTAAACCTTGATCTGACCCCTCCCTAACCCCTTACAGGTGTAGGTTTTTTATTTTAGGGTGGGGACAAGACAAGGAGGACAAGGATGGAAAGAGGACTTGGGGGAAAAACCGTACAAAATTAGGTTCGGTCAAACTCACTTCTAAAAGCCGAAACGCCCTATTTTCGTTCTCACTCTTCCTTGTCTACTGGTCTACCTGTCTTCTAAGTCTTACCTCCACCCCAATCTTAAAAAACCTACCCTTATGAGCTCCCTAACCCTCCCCTTGCCAAGGGGAGGAAATTTTTAGGTCACACCAGTACTAGGGAATAGGCAATAGTTTTAAACTCCAGTTGTTAAGAAAGATGTGGCTAATCCATAGAGGGGTGGAAATGTCAAGAACTAGAAATCAGGAAATGTGTAGCCTACGCCAAGGATAATACCGATATCGGTCTCATCTTCAATAAAACCAATATTGATTGACCCGTTGGCGACAAACGATCGCGACAAGGGTACATCCACACCCCCAGTGAGTAAAAATCCGATATTGTCATCACTATCCGTTGACAAGGCGACTCCCCCGCCTAAAAACGGGGCGAAGCGAACGGGTTCAAAGGGATCAACACGAGGAATGAGAAAGTCGTAAGTCAACGGCACCATAAAGAGCGCATCATCGCCAATAATTACACCAGGTCGCAAGGATATATTACGAGACAATCCAATTTTGCCATTTATCACAAAACCAGCATCCCCTAAAGCCGTTTGACCCCCATCGTCAGCATCAGCGTCAGCGTCAGCGACATCATCCTCTTCAGTTAAACCAATGTTGATCCCAATCCCCAAATAGTTGGGAACGCCGCGAGTTCCCCGGCGGATATCCAGGTCGGTTTGAGCCAAAGTCTGTGACTCATTCAACCCAATTTCTGCATCCTGAGTTGGCTGTAGAGTCAGTGTATCAGCCGATGAGGTCAGGGATTCGGGGACAGGTTGAGTCGCGATCGCCTCCGCTTGACTGGTACGCTTTCGGGGAGAGGCTGGAGAGTCTGTAAGGGTTGGATTGACAGAACTCTGGGTAGCGGCGGGATTGCGGGTGAGTCCTTTACTCCAAGACACGGAGGGCGTCGGTGATTCTACCGTAGCACTGGGTACTGGTGTGACGTCTGGCAATGAAGACTCAGCCGGGAGATTAACTGCATCCTGAGTCAGTGCAGGATCACCTGACAATCGATTCACCCAAGCATTAGCGGGTTCAGCCGTTCCCTCGGCGCGTACTTCAGCCGCAATGGATTCTAAGCGAGTTAATGATCCGCCTGGACTGGAGACTTGAGCGCGAACGGGTAACGGATGGTTCCCCATTGTAAATAGTCCTAGACCGACGCAGTAAGTAGCGGAGCGTAAAAGATTATGTTTCAAGGTCACTCCTCAACAAAAAATTCAAAGGTTAAAACTAGCAAAACCGATTTGCTGATTATTGTCTAGGATTGCCTTTCCTCGCCCCTAAGTCAATGTACTCATGGCTTTTACCACTTGTTGAGAAATAAACGGGAGAAGATCTTGATTTTGACTGTGAATTTTGCTTTGAGTAAATACAACCAGTACATAAGGTAACATCGACGGGATCTCGATGTAAGCTGCATCATGTCGCACTTGGGTTGAACCGCCGGATTTAGACCATAACTTAGCCTCTGGCGGCAGACCACCCCCTAAGAATCCGGTAATCTGATTATGGGGGTTATCCTGGATATCGGCGGGGTTGAGGCTGTGTTGGAGCAGACTCATCATCAATTGCGATCGCACCGAAGAAACCGCCACGCCACCAACAATACTATGGAGTAGCCGTGCTGTGGCATTCGTGGTTAACATATTCCGATTTTCCATCAATGTTCCCATAAATAGCCGTTCCCGACCGTAGGGTCCATCACTCCAGGTTTTTTGATTAACGTTAATCGATTCTAAGTCTTGCCAACCCAGGGATTGGAAGTAACGATTAACAATATTACGTTGTAGCTTCCAGGTTTCAAAGGGACCGGGGGTTAACTCTGGACCACTGGTGGTTCCACTCAAGACATCGACGACTAAACTTAAGGCATCATGGCTAGAGTGAATCATCATATTCTGAATCGCTCGATCCAGTTCATCGGATTGTCTGACCATGGAGGTTTCTAACCATTCTTGGATGGCGACCAGATAAAATAGGGCAACCAAATCGGCTGGGTAAATTCGCTCAACCCCCCGATAACTAAAGCCTCGGACGGAATATTTCCAAAATTCATCAGCCGAAAGCGCCCCTCCAGTATTGACGGGGATAGGGAGATCATAGACCATCCAGGTGAGAGCGATTTGATTGCGGGCGAGTCCAGGAAACTCTAACCAGGCGGCGTCGAGAATCTCTGTGCCAATTTTTTCGAGTTGGTCGTCCTTACGAAAGAATGTCATAATCAGGTCTCAACGAGTTGCGTCAACTCTTGCCAATATGGTTGTATTCCAAGAACTATCTGCATTAAACCATGGTGAGTACATCTGCCGTGTTAATTTAGACCTTTATGATTCTCCCGCTTGTGCCAGTTTAGCGACTCAGGCGGCGGCTGGACGCCATTTACAACCGTTGTTATCGACCGTCAGAGAACAAGCTGTAGAGGTGCAGTTATGTGAGGATGGCTATAGGTCTTGGTTACCCGTCGAGGATATCAGTCAACTGGACATCGCCTCTCAACCCTATCATGCGATCGCACTCTCCCGTCCTCAAATTCAAGACCGACTCCCAGAGGTGATAGCGTTTACGCAGAAGGCGATGCAGCAGCCAAATTATTACCTTTGGGGGGGAACAGTGGGACCCAATTACGATTGTTCCGGACTAATGCAAGCGGCGTTTGCGGCGTCGGGAATTTGGTTACCCAGAGATTCTTATCAGCAACAGGTGTTTACTGAATCAATTCCTTTAGCAGAAGCGCAAGCAGGTGATCTGGTATTTTTTGGCACACCTGAGAGGATTAATCATGTGGGTCTTTTTTTAGGCGATGGCTATTATATTCACAGTTCGGGGAAAGAAGACGGTCGTAATGGGATTGGCATTGATCGGCTTTCAGATCAAGGGGATCAAGTAAGTCAAACTTATTATCAGCGGTTTAGGGGAATCGGGCGAGTCGCTGTCAGTTATAGCGCTAGGCAATAGGCAATAGGCAATAGTGAAGAAATAAGCTTACTCATCAATGGATTGAACGATTTGAATTTTTCTGCATTTGTCATTTGTCCAATTTCACAGTCAAATCTATTCCACAATTTTAGCTGTGTCAGTCCGCCATCGTGGGCATTGCCCACCAGCCTAAACAATCTACATCCTATGAAAGGATAGTATTTCTCCCTCAACCGCTCTGAACTCAACAGAATTTTCAGTTTTGTTATAAATTGCATATCGTAGCTTTGGCACAATATCACGACCATAGCCGAGAGATCCTACTGCAATAACATATCGGTCTTGATCATCCAAATACAAGGGGTGTTCATAGTCAAAATCATAGGCAGTAGATGAGCCAAATTCATCACATCGTTCACCAAATATTAAAGGCAGATGAACGTGACTCGGAAGAGTATTAAGAAAATATTGTATATCATTCGGTAAGTTTAAATCGTTGTATTCATCATGATTGCCCCGAACACAAGCAATGTGATTGTCTCTAATGAATTGAACAACTTCACTATTGTAATCGCCGCCATCGACCAAATCACCTAAACAGACAATTTGATTGCAGCCGCAAGCTTCAATATCTGCCATAGCTGCTTGTAATCCAGGCATATTTCCGTGGATATCAGAAATAATTGCAACTTTTTCCATACTTGCTTTTCGATGAAAGTGAGAATAGCTAATGACCAATGACAAATGACCAATGACCAATGACCAATGACAAATGACCAATGACGACTTAACTCAATTCCCAATCTAGGCAAAATTCTCCCGGACGCCCCCAGGGATGGACGGCACAGTTAATCCCATCACTGCCATGATAATACTGACAAACTTTACAGGGTTGAGACTGTTCTAATTTTACCTGTAAACTATTCCAGTTTTTCTCAACCATTAAGCGGTAATGATTGGCTCGTAGGTGATAGGGTTCAATTGTCAACGCCTTTTCAAAAGCTGTCAACGCCTTTTCATAGAGTTTAATAATTTGGGAACCATACTCAGTCCAAGGTTGGACACGGCATTCATAAAGTTTAATAATATTGAAAATAAGAATACCATAATCTGTCCAGGTATCAGCCGAAGCCATTTGCGGTTCTTTTTTCGTATCCAGTAATACTCGTTTCAGGGTATCTAGCAATTCTCTCGGTTGCCAAGGTTTACCGACATACGCCTCAGCATGTTTAATACCATAGGAAAGGGCTAAACGCTGTCCTTTTCCAGTTAAAAGAACCACGGGAATATTTCGGGTGTAGGGATTTGCCTTGATTAGGCGACAAACTCTGTAGCCATCAATCCGGGGAATCAGCAGATCCAATAGCACTAAATCGGGAGAATTGCGCTGAATTTGCTGGAGTGCTTCTACACCATCACGGGCTTGAATGACATTCCACCCACTCCACCTTAACTGCTGAGAAACGCATTCTCGCTGGCTGAGAGAATCTTCGACAACTAAAACAGTATTCATCGATGACAACCTGCTGACTGGGGGAGGCTTTCTGGCGACTAGCACAGAGTTAGATTAAGTGTACCCATTTTTGTCTAATTTCTTATCAGCGCGATCGCACTAAAGTGCAGGGGTTCTCAGCCTTTCTGCCACAAAACAAAATGACTTGTAGGCGCGGGTTTTACCATTACCTATTGCCACAAAATCCCTAATTAAATAAACCCGCCCTGACCACAACCATTAACTTGTATAATCCAGTTGGCGTAGGCTCCATGGGAGTTGAGTCAAGTTCCGTGACATCCTCCTACACTCAATCAAGGCTTCGCCAACAGGTAGGACATGGGGCTTCTCGCCGAATAAGCTAGTGCAAGAAGGCAGAAATAACGCCAACAGCTAACATCTCCCCCAGCTCCCCCTGCTTCCCCAGCTCCTCCAGCTTTAGGAGTATAGACAAAGCTGCTCAAGGATTTTCACCGCGCTGTACTAAAAACCCCCCTGCGTAGGAAACCCTCGACGCTGTAAAACTTCCTGCGCCTCTCGCCCAGGCGTATAGTTGTAGCCAAACGCGCCCCGTTCTGAGTCATCCAAAATCTGAGGCGTGAGCAACACGATTACCTCTTGACGCTGATTGCGCCGATTTGTGCTTCTAAACAGAGCGCCCAAAATTGGCAAATCACCCAAAATTGGCACTTTAGTAACCGTTGTCCGGTCAGTTTCTTGAATAATACCTGTCAAGATTAGAGTTTGCCCATCACGCAGGCGAATTTGACCGGAGTTAAGTTCACGCACATTCAGAAGCGCAATTTCGTTAACATCATCTCCAATACTGAGATCTTGTGTTTCACGAATAGATGTGACGCGAGGATTGACGTTTAAGGTGACAAATCCATTATCGTCAATGCGATCAACCGTGATACCCAGTTCTAAACCCGCTTCTTCAATTTCTGCCGTTACGGTCACTGTTGTTAAGTTATCACTGGTTTCGGTTTCCCGCCGAATATTCCCCACAACCTCTTGCGTCAAATTCACACCCGCAGTCTGTCCTTCTTGAACTAAGAGGGTAGGATCGGTGAGAATCTTAGCATTACCACTGGTTATTTGCGCCTGCAATTCAGCCAGGAATCTTGTTGGGTATTGGAATAGGGAAGGCAACTCAAGTTCGATTTCACCGAGTTCCCCTGGGGTTATACTGAAGTTTCCATTTTGGTCAATTGTAATCTCATTGTCTTCAGGCGCTGTAATTTCAATGATTCCTGCGTCCTGGGGATCGTCTAAATTGAGAAAAGGCGCACGAAATCTTGCCGTACCTCGAGGGAATCTCTGAATAGTCCCATTTCGTTCATCAATAATGACCGTACCGGGTGCGGCTCCCTCAACATCGATAAAATTATTAGGATCGAAAAAAATATTGGCTCCATCAAAGGGGTTGCCGATAATCGGTGGTGAAGCTATACTTCCGGTTACGTCCGTCTGATCCGCAGGTCTGAACTCACCATAATTAAATACTGCAGCCCCATTATCTACGACAAAAAAGCCGTCATCAACACCAAAAGAGAAACTGGTATTAAAGGCATCCTGTCCCAACAAATTAACGTCAATAATCTTGACATTAATTGCCACCTGACGACGGCGCAAATCTAACTGTGTCAGGAAGGCAGAAGCCAGTTCAATTTGGCGCGGTTCACCTACCAGCGTAATCGCATTCAATCGCTCATCCGTTGAAACTGATAATCCCCTCAGCAGCAAGGCACCAGTGGCTTCCCCGGGCTGATTGACGGTTAGAGGTCTCAATTCAGAGGGTTGTTCAACTTCCCGAATCACAGCTCCTGTTTCTTGATTGAATTCTCGTTCAATTGGGGTAACCACTTGTTGCACTTCTGCCCCTTGGGTTGCCAGGAATGCAGAAGCACTGGAAACTGTGACTTGATTGAGCCGTAACGTGCGACTAATGATATTACGTGCCGCTTGGGGTAGTCGAGAGCCAACAAAGATAGTACGTCCCCGACGATTTGCCTGGAGTCCAGAGAGTTGGAGAACGTAATTAAACACATCTTGGACAGGTTCATTCTCCAAATCCAAGGAAATCGTTTCCTGTGCAGCTACTTCTCCCTCGCCACCACCATCACCTGCTCCAGTAAAGGCTAGGTTCAGTCCAGCAGAACGCGCCAAGAGTGCCAATACTTCTCGCACAGGGGCTTCTCGTAAGGATAGGCGGGGTACTACTGCTGCTGTTCCCAAGTCAATCTCGCTGGCGGCAGCATTCAGATTAGAAACTGCGATATCTCCCACAGGTGGTGCCACCGCCCTGGGTAAGAAGGGAGGTGCAGGAGCTACAGGTTGTACTGTACCAGCAGGTGCACTAGGAACTCCATCGATGGTAATTTGAGGATCGGGAACTAAAACATCGGGTGAGGGAGCTGGAACTACGGGAGTGGGTTGGGCTTGTGTCGGTTCAGGAGAGTCCGGTGTCGGGGTTTGAGCAACAACTTGGGGTGAACTAGAACGCTGGGATTGGGGAGTGGTGGCAGATGAGAACTCTGAGGTGGAGCGAGTTGTCGCTGGATTGGGTAGATTCGGGACGGTTGAGACTGATTCTTCTGGTGACCGAACCACTGGAATAGAAAGGTTCTGTTGATTTTCTACGGCTGAATTAAGATTTAAATTCGCTGGAGCGGTACTCTCAGATTGAGTGGCAATAGGACTCGCAGCGGCGTTAATTGCCTCTGTTCCCTGCGTCCCGGCACTTGTGCTTCCCAGTTGGGGAATACTCACATTGTCTCGAGTCCTAGTGCTATTCGGTTGAGTGGATGAGGAAGGTAGCGTTGGTGAAGTCATGGACGCTGATTCCCCAGAGGGCGAGGAAACCGGAATCGAAACAGCAGCTTGATTGCTGGGAGCAGGATTAATTCCTAGGGTAATTGCCTGAGATTCTTGCTGGAGAATTTGACCCTGAGGTGAATTTTCATCCCCACTTACGGTTACCCGAATGCTGTTGGGTTCGATTTGACTCACCGTAACGGCGGCAATACCAGGCATGGGGTTGTCTTGGCGAAAGCTATTGCCTTCCCGCAAATTCAATCGAGCATTGACAATATCAGCTACCCAATCCTTACCCCGATTCACTGGGAAAACTTGAGGGCGCTGATCCCCGGCTTGGGTTTCCAGAATCAGTTCTAAACTACTGCCTCTGGGATTGATCCGAACGGCGGTAACTTGAGCCGTCGCCGCCCAGACGGGTTCGGTTATGGATACGGAGACGGCAGTCGCGATCGCGATTCCACTCAACAGTTGCTCCTGTCTCACAATTGACTCCTCACTTATGACCTTCTAAACCACCTTAATCATAATGATGTTGGGGATAAATTAATTAATCTGGGTTGAGATTTTCTTCCCCAGCTCCCAGACGCGCCATGGCGCGTCTCTACATTGCTCCCCCTACTCTACTACCCTATTCCTGAGCCTCTTCTTCGGCGGCGGCTTCTGCTTCTGCTTCTGCTTCTGCCTGCTTTTGTTCCTCACTCAAGGGCATCAACACATCCAGTCTATAGCTTGTTGTCAGAGTTGGTTGAGCACCGGGAATGATTTCTTCATCTTTCTCTACAATGGGTGTCACCGTACCTTGGTCATCAACCAACAGCCCTTGCGGTGTGCTGATATCTGTCGTCAACTCTTTCACCACGACTAGGGTTTGCAGTCGCTCAATACTCCGTAAAATTGACTGGATTTCGTTAAAGCTGCCCTCCATCTCTAAATTAAAGCTTTGGCGTTTGAGTTTGCCGTTAACGGCTGCTCCCAGGGAACCATCGGTAACGATATTGCTTTCTTCTTCGTTGACTTGGACAGGTTCATAACTCGTCAATGTTCCGTCTGCGTCTTTGATAAACCGATTCACATCTAGCAGCAAGGTATTTACCGATTGTTCATCAGCAAATAAACCTGTCACCGTTTGGTTTTGCTGCTTTACCTGAGCTAATTCCTGTTGTTTCTGTTGGATCTGCTGCTGGATTTCTTGGGGATCTTGGAGTTGACCCTCTTTTTCTTGACGCTGCGCCCTTAACCCTTGATTTTCAACAAAGGCAGGCTGCACAACTTTCCAGGCGAGATAAGCTGTCCCACCAAGTCCTAAAATAGCCAAGACAATTCCGGACACTTTTGGCGTGAAGGTAATCCCAAACGCCACCGGATAATTGGGTTCTTCCTCCTGCTCTTCAACGGGGGGGATAAAATCTGGATCAGCATAAGTCATAGTTACATCACTCCGTAGTTGTCTCGGTTGGGCTGGGGCTGGGGCTTGGAGCTGGGCTAGGTGTCTCCGTTGCCTGATTTTGCTCAATCTGCTGTAAGGCTTTGATCCGAGCCACTAATCCCACCGCTCCTTTGCGGTCAATTTCGCGCAATAGTTCAGAAGCGGGGACATTTGTCAAGCTAGTCTGAACCGTATAATCTACCACTGGAGGCAGGTCGTAGGTCACTTCAGCAGCATCTTGGTTATCTTCCTTTTCCGGTGCTTCTAACTCAGTCGGGTTGTCAACCAGTTGAGCGCTAACGATACGAGTTTCTTCGTCTTGAAAGAAGGGAGATTGTTTTAGCGTCAGCAGAAAGTTGTTCACATCATCAAATGTCTCCGCTACGCCAGAAATCTCCACGTTAATTGTGGGTAAGGGGGCACTACCCTCAGTCCCCTCAGCCGCTTCGGTTTCCGTTTCCGTTTGTTCAATCGCTTGAATTTGGACTCCGGTGGGAACGCGATCGCGAATATCCTGTAGAATGGCTGACCAGGGCTTAATTTGATTAAAGACCGTTGCCAAGGCTTCGGTTTCTTGTCTCACCGCTTGGATTTGAGTATTCAGGTTATTAATTTTATTTTTTTCCGCTTGCAAGCTTTGCAGTTCGGCGTCGATTTCCGCAATGTCCTGGTTTAATTTGGCATTTTGCTGAGGTAGCAACAAAAAACCGATTCCGGCGGCTAACGCCAGCGGCAGTAACCCGACAATCACACCCAGAATCAGCGGTGTCATTTCCCCCATTTGAATCTGTTTCTTGGCTTTGGGGGACTCAGACCCTTTCTCAGCTTGGTGATACTCTGGTCTATCTTTAAGAAAATTAATATCGAGACTATACATTAGAGTTAAACCTCCCGCAATCCTAATCCTAGTACCGTTCCCAATCCGGGTCGTTGTACTGGGGGAACATCTTGCTCCATCTCTAAGGATAGTGCCGCAATCGGATCAACCTGAGTGGTAGGCAAGCTTAATCGTTGGGTGAAAAATTCATCCAGTTGTCCAATTCCGCCGCCGGGTCCGGCGAGGAGGAGTTGAGCCACTTCTAGATTTTCACTCTGATTTAAATAAAAGTCGATAGAACGACGCAATTCATCGGCGAGTTCCCCTAAAACTCTCAGTAGTGCTGCCATTCCCGGATTAATTCCCGTGGCACCTGTGCGAACGCCATCTACGGGGGTGTTGGGTATGGTCATTCCTTGCAAGAGTTCCGTATTGCGGGATGTCGGTAAATTCATCGCCCGCGACAGCGCACTCTGGAGTTGGAACGTGCCAATGGGAACGGTGCGAGAAAACTGGGGAACCCCATCGACAATAATCGCAATTTCGGTACTATCAAATTCTATATCCACCAATACAGCAGCTTCTTGGGGGGCAAATTGTCGCAGTTGTTCGCGGATAGTGCGAATTAGGGCAAAACTATTGATTTCCAGAACATCCACTTTTAACCCCACCAGTTGGAAGGTATCCAGATAGGTGTCGGTCACTTCCCGGCGCGTTGCCACGAGCAAGACTTGTACTTTTTCAATCCCATCTTCGTCCATGAAGAAGCCCAATTTTTGGTAATCTAAATCCACTTCTTCGCGCGGATAGGGTAAGTATAGACCGGCTTCATGGTTCAGCACCATATCTCGCAGTTCAGTGTCATCGAGTTCAGCGGGAATCGGAATAATCCGAATCACCGCTTCCCGCATGGGGACAGCCGTGGCGACTTGCTCTACTTTTAGTTTATGTTCATCGAGAATTTCAGTCACCAGTTCAGCTAAACTGGCGGCATCGATAATTTTGCCGCCGTCAAATAAACCTTCGGGGACTTCGTGGGTATGAAGGCTCACCAGCTTGTAGCCCTGACCTTGCTTTCGCAGTTGGGCCAGACTAATACGTTCTGGTGCTAATTCTATCCCGATACCTTTCTTACCCTTAGAAAATAGATCTTGTAAACGGTTCAACATAGCTCAGGTGGGGACTGGTGTCAAAATTATAAGTCTAAACTGGCTTGAGTGTGGATTGTTCATCCTGATTTCACGACGGATACCCCATCTTAGCGTTGGGGAGGAAGTCGCGCCGAATTATGGTTTACATGCAGCTTTTTAATGGTGAATAACCCAGGAACCTGCTTGCCCTGTTTTAGTGCCTTAAACCACTACTCGCAAGATGTCCACCGTTTAGTGAACCCAGACAGTCGTTTATGCTTAATCCCTACATACATCCTATATACTATGATAAGCTACCTTCCCCATCTTCATCGGGAACAGGGAACAAGGCAGGGGGAATAGGGATTTGACATCCTCCCTGGCGTGAAACTAGCGGTTAGGACACATCTTATGGTAGAGACGTTGCATGCAACGTCTCTACAACTATTGCCTATTGCCTAGCGCGTAGCGCTATATCACTGCCAAACTAAAACCTTGGCTTCGTACTCTCCCAAATCCAATTCCAACTTGCCGTTAACCACTTCAACATCATAGTCCCTCGTCCATTCATGCCACGTTCCCGACTCCGGAATTGGCGAAACAGCGTATCCCTCCAAGAAGTTATCTGAAAAATTGGCAATGATGATTAGCTGCGATCCTTCATCATTCCAGCGAATGTAACCCAGAACTTTGGATTCGGGATCTTCATAGAAGAAATCAATATTATCTGTATAAAGCGCGTGATTCTCTTTCCGCAGTCGAATCAAACCTTTGTAATAGTCCAATAACCCCTGACTTTCTTCATTCTTCAACAACGTCCAATCCAGTTTGGATGACTCAGGTTTTAACGGTTTGTATTCTCCAAACTCTTCACCCATTAAAATTAACGGAATGCCGACAGCCGTCGTTAAAAGATCCACACCGAACTTGATCCGTTTAAATGCCACTTCATCAAAGATTTCATGCTCTGCCAACTCCACCATCAACCGTTCTTGATCATGGCTAGTCAGGTAATTTACGAGATTAACTGCCCCCATAAAGCCTTGACGCTTACCATCAAGGGCATCCTTGAGACGCTCTAAATCGAAGGTATCACCAAAGATGTGATCTTTGAGGCAGTAGGCAAAACTATCGTGCCAGCAGCCATCCATAGGACCATCCACATTGGTGATACTGGGAGTTTCTGGGATGTGTTCAGCCACATTGTAAAATGGCTTATCTCCTGCCTTTTTATCGGCTTGATCCGTAATCCAATGCATGAAATCATAATTTTCAATTTGCTTCGCCGCATCGTAGCGAATACCGTCGATATGATATTCTTCAATCCAAAAGCGCACGACATCACCAATGAATTTCCAGGCGGGTTTGATATCTAAGTTCTCGTCATAGTGTTCATAATTAAACTCTGGTCCCCAGCTAAATTCATGAGGAGGTTCATGGTGATACCAGTAATCGTGGTCAATCTGGGTTAATGGGTGTTCGGATTCGGAATGGTTGAAAATTCCATCGACAATTACTCGAATACCACGGGAATGGCACTGATCAATCAAATGCTTCAACTCTTCTGTCTCACCATAGCTAGACTCTAAGGCAAAGAAGTGGCGCACATTATAACCCCAACTATAGTCGCCCGGATATTCCATCATCGGCATCAGTTGAACGGCATTGATCCCTAGTTCGCACAGGTAATCTAATTTCTCAACAACGTGCTTGAATTGACCGCGTGGATAGGAATCATCTTCGCCACCAGAGAAGTCACCAATGTGCATTTCATAGATGACTAATTCATGATTTTGAGGCAGAGGAGTGTCGTCATGCTGCCAGGTGTAGGTATCAACAATCCTTTGTCCGTCCTTAATTCGCATCACCCCATTCTGGGTTTCATCATCAATCACTCCTGTCGCATAGGGATCGGTGACATCAACCCATTGATCGGGTTCCAAGAACCAGGATTTAGATTGCACGCGAAACTTGTACTGGTAAGTGCCATCCTCAAGCTCAACTGAGGTACGGAAATAACCATCTTCTCCTTTCTCCATTTGGATGTCTTGCCAATCCGAGAAACATCCTTTCAATACAGCGCCTTTGTTGTAAGGGGCGAATAATTGAAATTCAATTGAGCTAGCCATCAAACTCTACCTTTTAACTTCAAACTACTGTTGTTTAGGGATTAATTTTAATTTAAGCAACTTTATTAATCCGATACCTCTAGCTAAGGAGATACAATAGAATGGCTCTGGTTATAGAGAGACGGTCATTGATGGTGTATGGGCATGGTTGAGAGTACGCCACCTTGAAACGGAGTCCTATTGCTCTATACGGTACAACTGTCAAGTCGGCGCGATCGCAGCCCGATTCCTGTTCCATGGCAAGCACCGACGATTCCCTCTGGCGGTAGTCCTGATCAAACTCAAGGATTTAACTGTATCAATTGTTACAAGGTTAGACTTTGTAAGTTTTGTTCAGATCGAAGATTGTGAGCAATCACTAACATATTCGAGAATTACTCCGTGATTTTACGGAGATAATCCAGTGGAAAGATAAGCATCAAATTGAGGCGACATACTCAATATATCGCCTTTGCCTTTCAAAAAGCAGGTATAGATACTTAGGAATAAACACGGAGCCGATTGCTTAACAAATTTTAGTATTTTCGAGCAAACCTTTAGTGCTAAATGCGAGGCTACTGGCGGCAAATCAGCAAATTTTCGTATAGCAGATAACAAAAATCCGACAATTTGCTCACGGCTGGTAAAGAATTGAAAAGCAAGGCGGCTGAAACCTTACGAAGTAAGCCAATAAAGCTTAGTATGCGTTAGTAGTAGAGCAAAATTATCCTGCGTAGCGTTCAATTCAAAAGTTATGTCGATTACCAGTTCCTTATCAGACTTTTCGATACCAGAAATTTTCCAGTTTCTAGAGAAAGGACAGAAAACTGGGGTATTGACGCTAGGAGCATTGCCAGAAGACCCCACACCACTCAACGCAATTTATTACATTTGGGTTTACCAGGGACGTATTGTCGGGGCAGCCCATCAATTAGATCATCAAGGTTTAGTAAAACTGATTGCTGAACAGATGGGAGTGAGCCAGCGTGTGGTGACTAAACTGGTACAGCTATGTCCGACTGATAAACCCTTGGGGTTGAGCCTCAAACATCATGGAATCTTGTCCATCGATCATTTAAAGCAGCTTTTTCAGAGCCAGGTATTGCAGCGAGTCTGTACTTTATTTGAACTCAAGGAAGGTCAGTTTAAATTTATCCCAAATGCTCCCATCCCCACCAAAGAAATGACCGGATTGAGCATATCAGCGACAGAAGCCACCTTGAGAGGGTTGCGATTACTGAAAAATTGGGATAATCTTCGCGATAAACTACCCGATCCAAATTCAGGATTAGCCAGTATCCTGGCAGGTAGTCCTCCTTATCGCTTGTATCCTTTAGAGGAGCAAGTCTGGGAACGGGCGCAAGGAACCGTTTCGTTGTTGGCGATCGCCAAA
Source organism: Coleofasciculus sp. C1-SOL-03 (assembly GCF_040220555.1). NCBI lineage: Bacteria > Bacillati > Cyanobacteriota > Cyanophyceae > Coleofasciculales > Coleofasciculaceae > Coleofasciculus > Coleofasciculus sp. C1-SOL-03. Next base: position 28,478 of record NZ_JAVJUO010000049.1, on the reverse strand, counting down.
GCACTCAATGTCCCCGTTGAACAAGTGCAGCATGTTGCATTTACCCTGATGACTGTCGGTTTAGTGGAAGAAGTGCCTCTGTTAGCAGGTATCTTACCCACGCAAGAAATTGAGCCTTTACCGGCTCGGTTGTCTGAAGCCTCAGACAAACAAGGGATTACGCCCTCACTCCTGCAAAACTTAGTCGGTTTCTTGCGGAGTAGAGGAGGTAATCGTCAAGAGCGAAATTGGAATTATGTTTCCACTCATTCCTCCGCCACTTCATTACCATTCCTCAAACGAGATAAAGAAACGATTCAATGCTAATCGCTTACTTGTCCGATTGAACATCAACGGCAGCAACGATTTGAGCGAAATAGTTGGAATACCACAGCCAGTAGTGATGCTCAATCATGGTTAATTGCTCCAATACAGTGTCTTTTCCATATTCTTTTGTCATATTTTCTTGCAGAGCAGCAAGTGATATATTTTCTCCATGATCGACCATTTTCCAAATTGAATGAAATACGGTAACTGGACAACTTGTAACTCTCACCAACCGATGATATTCTTCCATTGATGGGGTTTAAATTTCCATTGAAATCCTTTAGACGGTGTTTCCACATTCAGAACAATTCCTTCCTGTCGATACAACCCCATCTGAATCACCCCGATAGGTAGTAAACTTTTTTCTTCACTATTGCCTATTGCCTATTGCCTATTGCCTATTGCCTATTGCCTAGCGCGTAGCGCTATAATTCATAATTCCGACTTCAGACGATACAATTGTTTACGTAATCCCCATTAACAGATTAAGACTCTTGCCTAGCCCCTCTGCTTATCTACTCATTGCTCACGGAAGCCGAGATCCACGTCCTCAGCGAGGATTAGAGGAATTGGCGCAATTACTCCAACAGCAGTTAGCGAGTCAAGGTGAGGCAAATCAAGCCTTGATCAATCGTGTTGGAACTGCCACGTTAGAACTAGCACCTCTATCCTTACATGAACAAATTTGTCAGTTTGCGACTCAAGCGATAAGAACTGGCTATCCGCAGATTCAAGCTTTGCCCTTATTTCTCTTACCGGGGGTACATGTGATGGAGGATATCCCGGAAGAAGTCGCGATCGCACAACAACGGTTAGGAGAAAAATTAACCATCAACCTGCAACCTCATATTGGAGTACATCCCCATTTAGGACAATTGCTGGTGAATCAACAGCCACCCCTAAACGCCCCGATTAAAATTTTAGTCTCTCATGGCACACGCCGTCCGGGTGGGAACCAGCCAGTCGCCACCTTAGCTAAGCAATTAGGCGCTATAGATGCTTATTGGTCGATTGAACCAACACTCAGTCAACGAGTCGCGACCTTAGCAGAAGCTGGGTATCAGCATATTGCCATTGTGCCTTATTTTCTGTTTGCGGGTGGAATTACAGACGCGATCGCCCAATCTGTCGTTGATTTACAACAGCAATACCCTCAACTCCAACTCGAGTTTGGTGAACCCCTTGGCGCAACTCCCCAGTTAGCGGAGTTAATCTTAGATGTAACTAGACAGAGGGTGTAGTCCAGTTATATATAGGGCTTGTAGCAGGCTACGCAGATACGTTAGGACGAATACCACTGACTGGTATGCTGGTGGACACTGCCCACCCTACGGTATATCAAGAATTTCGGTGATCGCAAAATGCTGACTGGAGCGTGTCATTGAGGTTAGGACATTCTTTATTGTTCCCTGTTCCCCGTTCCCTTGTGGGATCAGACTACACTGAAAATGACCCCGAACGGATGCTTTAGGGCGATAAGCTAGGTGCTAGGCTACCATGATCGATCAGGTCTTCAATAATCGTTATCGTGTTGTCAGGATTTTAGGCTCAGGTGTCTCAGGATTAATTTACCTAGCCGCCGATACTCGCCATCCCGATTGCCCAGTTTGCGTAATTCGACAACTCAAGTTGCCCACGAAAAACCCTCAGGCACTTCGTAGTCTGCAATTTCTCTTAACTCATAAATCGGAAACCCTGGAACGGTTGGCACAAACCAACCAAAATCCAGAACTATTAAATTACTTTGTCGAAAATAAAAAATTTTATCTCGTCGAAGAATATATTCCCGATCATCCCTTAACTACGCTGAAAAAGTCCGGTCAACAGCCCAAGGACGATCAGGGCTTAATCCGGTTTCAAGAAATGCTCACCTTGGCAGGTAAACCCCCTGAACCCGAAGTAGAATCCCCCCTGGTATCCACCTCGACCCAAACATCCATTGCTGATTCTGGCAATTGGGAAATATTTCCCGAAAAACCAGTACCGAAACCGACAAATCAATCCAGACTGAAGCGATGGTATTGGCTAATTGTGGTGGGAGGAATTAGTTTAGCAATTGGAATTGGATTAATTTGGTTGATCAGACAAAATCCAGACCGAGCCAAAGCGCAAGAGTTTTTAGATCAAGGCATTGAACAACTCAAAAGTGGTAATGTACAGGGCGCAATTGAGGCGTTTGATCAATCAATTCAGCTTAATCCTAACAACCCATTAGCCTATGGGAATCGGGGCATGGCTTATGATGATTTGGGAGCGCATCAAGCCGCTATTGAAGACTACACTAAACTGATCGAGCTTGATCCGAGTAATACAGAAGCTTACTATCAGCGAGGACTAGCCCGTTACGATTGGGAAGATTGGCAAGGCGCTGTAGAAGATTTTACCGAATTAATTCAACGAAAGTCCAATGAGGCTCAAGCCTACTACCATCGCGGAATTACCCACTACCAACTGAACCAGTATCAAGCCGCGATTGACGATCTCGATCAGGCAATTCAGCTCAATCCTAAAAATGCCCAAGCTTTCGCGGCGCGAGGATTAGTGCTGAGTGCGAGGGGTAATCAACAAGACGCCATGGCAGATTATACTCAAGCCATTGAGTTAAATCCTAATGATGCTAAGGCTTATTACAATCGAGGCAGAACCCGATTTCATTTGGCAGACTATCAGGGGGCTGTAGACGATTATACCCAGGCGATTGCCATTGATCCAACAGATAGTATGGCATACACAAATCGCTGTCAGGCAAAGTTTAACCTCGGCAACTATCGAGACGCGATCGCAGATTGTACGGAGGCGATTACGCTGAATCCAAATAACCACATCGCTTACAACAATCGCTGTATTGCCCACTTAAATCTTAAAGAGTATCAACAAGCGCTCAAAGATTGCAGTCAATCGATTCGTATTGAACCCAGTTATGAGAATGCTTATATTAATCGCGGGGAAATTCGGCGTAAATTAGGTGATAACCAAGGAGCGCTCGAAGATTACACCCAAGCCATTCGACTCAATCCCAAAAACAGCGTCGCCTATACCAATCGCGCCCGTGTCCGCCGAACCTTTGGTGATAACCCTGGCGCTTTAGATGATTATACCGAAGCCATTCAACTCAATCCCAATAATGCCTTTGCTTATTCGGGTCGAGGATTAACCCATGCTGAACTAGGGAATACAATGGAAGCAATTAACGACTTCGAGCAAGCCTCTAAGCTGCATCTCGACAACGGCAGAATTAATCAATACAATCAAGCGCAGCTTCAACTTAAGACCTTGCGCTGAATAAGTTGTCATTTGTCATTTGTCATTCGTCATACTAGCTTTTCGAGAAACAAGCTACGTCATTCGCTGGACTCACATATAGGAGCTAGCTCACTTTCCTTGGTGTAGATCTCTGTTACATGTAGCCAAAGACTCCAAGGCAGAAAGTTCTAAGGAAAAAAACCTAAGTGATAACACCACGTTGCATTCAAAGATATAATTTTCTCTTCCCACTTCCCCAGCTCCCCCAGCTCCCAGACGTGCCATGGCACGTCTCTACTCCCCCTGCTCCCCCTGCTTTTCCTACGGTGTATCCACAAAAAATTGTCACATAATTACCGATCAATGATTTGAGCATAAGTCACCATAAAACTAGACCTTGAGGTTTAATAACCATCAGCCATGAGTACCAAACGCCTGCGTATTGCTATATCGGGAATCCTTACTACTGTGACTGCGATTGGTGCTACGACTCTCCATGCGATCGCACCAATTGACTGGCTGAATCTCTGGCTAGGCTCAACCGTTGCAGTGGCTCAAGATATTGATGAACAAATTAATATCCAGGTCTATCAAAAAGCCAGTCCAGCAGTGGTTTCCATTGATACGGTAGAGGGTACAGGGAGTGGCAGTATTATTAGCGCCGACGGATTAGTCCTCACCAATGCTCACGTTGTCGCCGGTTCCCCAACGGTTACGGTAACCCTAGCGGATGGCAGACGCCTGAGCGCGGATGTGGTGGCGTTTGGGGATAATAGTTTAGACTTAGCGGTTCTCAAAATTCGCACCCCCAACAATTTACCGACAATTCCTCTGGCTCCTCGTCCAGTACAAGTTGGACAACGGGCATTTGCCATTGGCAATCCCTTTGGTAGGTATCAAGGCACGTTTACCGTAGGGATTGTTAGCCGTATCGACCAACAACGGGGCTTAATTCAAACCGATGCCACGATTAACCCAGGAAATTCTGGCGGACCCCTACTGAATAGTCAAGGTGAATTAATTGGGATAAATACAGCGATTTTAGGCAGTCCTACCGGCGGGAATCTGGGGATTGGCTTTGCGATTAGCATAGATAGAATTCGCCCGTTTCTGGCGGCTGTACGCAATGGACGTGCGCCCCAGACGGTGCAGCAGCCCAGCCCCTCTCCAACTGATCGTCCCCCTCAACCCTTAGCCCTCAATGGTACAGTGATTCCCGGTCGGCTAGATCAGGGAAGTCATGTTTTAGCGGACGATAACAGCTTTTTTGACATCTATGCCTTTGAAGGCAAAGCAGGTCAGCGGGTGCAAATTGATATGACCAGTGGGGAAATCGATTCTTATTTAATTTTGCTTGATCCCAATGGTAATGATTTAGCCCAAGATGATGATAGTGGTGGTGGTACTAATGCTCGATTATCTGTGATTTTACCCAGCGATGGGATTTATTTGTTAATGGCAAACGCTTATGAAGCCGGACAAACCGGATCATATAATTTACGGGCGGTGGCGATTGGGGGAAATTCAGTGACGCGAGATTCTCGTTGGTGATAAGTCAGGGTGTTGGGTGTCGGGTGTCGGGTGTCGGGTGTCGGGTGTCGGGTGTCGGGTGTCGGGTGTCGGGTGTCGGGTGTCGGGTGTCGGGTGTGGGGTGTTGGGTGTCGGGTGTCGGGTGTCGGGTGTCGGGTGTGGGGGAGATGGGGGTGTAGAGACGTAGCATGCTACGTCTCTACACTATCCTGTTCCCTGTTCCCTGTTCCCTGACGAATGACTAGATCAAACCCAACCAGCCTAACAATCCTTTACCAGTAATCAACTCGATCAGCAATAGAGCCACAAATGCGATCATGGCAAACCGCCCGTTGATTTGCTCGGCGTAAGGTGTCCACCCAAAAGCGGGTTCGGGTTGGTTGGGGGTTTCTGGGGTAGAGTTTTCTGGGGTGGGTGTTTGAGAGGTCATGGTTTTGGTAAAATATCTTGCTCGGGTGTCTCAGATTTCAAGGTTTGGACAGATTCAATCAGCGATCGCACTTGGGCGGTATCTTCGGAGGCGTCAAATCCTAGGGGGAATTTACCACGGGCGAGCATCCGTAATCCCAGGGGACTTAAACTGAGCATTCCTTTAATATCTCGGAAGAAGTTCGCCACCACTTGGATGCCAAATTTGCGCTCATCAACCCAACCTCCTTGTTTGACCAAATCAATTAAGACTTTGCGATGGCGGATTGATCGGCTGGCTTGCTTGTCTTTGCGAGTCAGAATTTCTTGTTTAATTTTACCGATTTGATCCATGGGGGCGACATCCATGGGGCAAACGGCGTTACACATTAAACAACGGGTACACCCCCACACTCCCTGAGTGCCTTGATTGTAGTTTTCCAGGCGACTTTCTATGGCGGTATCGCGAGAATCGGCGACTAGACGTTGGGCTTTGGCGAGGGCGTGAGGACCGACGAAGGTAGGATCAACCTCACGAGCATTACATTCTGAATAGCACGCGCCACACATGATACAATTACCATTCTGATCCAGGCGCGATCGCTCTTGGGGACTTTGTAAAAATTCCCGTTCGGGAATAGTGCGTCCGGCTGTGCTAACGTAGGGTTCAACTGCTTCTAAGTTGTCCCAAAAGCTCCGCATATCCACGACTAAATCCTTAATCACGGGCAAATTACCCAGAGGCGCGATCGTGATTTCTGGAATCTCCGGGCGATGATGCTCAGGGAGCTGCGCCAATTCATTGCCCACATTTTCTTTACAAGCCAGTGCGGAGCGACCATTGATCCGCATCGCACAGCTACCACAGATTGTGTTACGGCAATTTTTGCGAAACGCTAACGTTCCATCCTGCTCCCACTTAATCCGATTCAGGCACTCCAGAATTGTGTTTCCTTCCTCCACATCTAACTTGTAAGTCTCGATAGTGGGGGATGTATTTTGAGTCTGTCGAATGATTTTAAAGGCAACTTGCATAGTGATACGCTCGCTTTGTATCTCAACACCTATATGAAAATTACCACCTTCTCAGGAGTCACAACCTACCCCTTGACTATTACCCCCTCATTTTCCGATCGCCCATAAATATAGATGAGAAATTTTGCCAGAAGGCACTCGCTCAACTTGTCCGTGAGCATTTAGCCGCCATATTTAGCAAACTGACTATAGTCTAAGACAATCAGCGGTCACTCAGCATTCATCCTTGGGAGTGTTGATTTTCTGCTGATAGATGCTCTCTCCCTTGTGTCTGGTCAAATTTTTCCCAGATGACCTGGCAAATCTCCAGATGGATCACTGATCCGAACATACTTCAGGTTCGATCTTTTGCCACTGAGTCCTATCTTGGTTAAAATTTTAACCTAAGAAGCGGCTCTGGTGTCTCCGGAAAATCCTTAAAGCTCAAATTCCTAGAAATTTTAATAAATGATCCAAAAAAACTTGACCAAAACCAGAGATTTAACGATATATTTTTTATATAGCCAAATACACTTGGCAGCATAGGACCTTTACCATCCTGAAAATTGAAGGATAGTTTGTGAAATTATGGCAGAGACCCAACCTAATGCATTAACGGGGAAAGCCTTACTTCAAAAAGTAAAAGAGCTTTCCCACTTGCCTCGGCGAGAAACAGCAAAACGCTGTGGCTATTACTCCGAAAGTAAAACCGGTCAGACCCGCGTCAACTTAACTGATTTTTATGATGCGGTGTTAGCGGCGAAGGGTGTTCCCTTAGATCCAGAGGGAGCAAAAGATGGTCGTGGCCGGGAACCGACGTATCGCGTCAGCGTCCATAAAAATGGTCAGATTGTGATTGGCTCAACCTACACTCAGGAAATGGGATTGAAGCCCGGTGATGAGTTTGAAATTAAGCTGGGCTACAAGCATATCCATCTCAAGCAGGTGGATCTGGATACATCTGAGGAGTCTGAAGAGGAATTGGAAGCCGCAGAGGTTTGAGGCAGCTCATGCTAAAAAGGATGGGTTATTCACATTATCCATCCTTGGCAGCATGAAAGTAGCAGCGTGAAAATTATAGCTCCTCACCATTTGCCGATCTCACTTATGGCTATTGTTGATCAGGCAGATAATCCGTGCATTATTTGGCTAATCAGCGCATCGGCGCTAGTAAAAGTCGCGGTTTTTTTTCTGGCTTGGTCTGCGTTGTGGTTGCCGTTAGCCATCGCGATCGCCATCCGACTGAAATGGCATCCGCTTAAACCTTTGGCAGCACAGCAAAAGCTGCCATTTGTCGCTGTTCTTTACCTCATTGCCCCCCTGATTATCTGGGGGGCGACACAAATAGAAGGTACATCGTTTCCCGACTATGGCTGGGACTGGACGACGCGGATTTGGATATCCTTAGTCGGGGGATTTGCCATGGCAATTTTGAGTTTAGGAATCAGCTTTACGGGACAATGGCTAGTAGGCTGGGTGGATTGGCATGGAGAAAATTGGCAGCAATTGACCCAGATTGGACTGCCAATATGTGGAATAGGACTAGGGATTGGGTTAATCGAAGAATTGGTATTTCGCGGGTTCCTGCTCACGGAACTCCAGCAGGACTATTCTCTGGCAATAGCGGCGGTACTATCAAGTCTGATTTTTGCTCTATTACATCTGATTTGGGAACAGCAACAGACGCTCCCTCAAATTCCTGGATTGTGGCTAATGGGTATGGTATTAGTCCTAGCCCGGTACGTGAATGAAGGGAGTTTAGGGTTAGCCTGGGGACTACATGGGGGTTGGATTTGGGGATTAACCTGTCTCCAGGAAGCCGAACTGATTTCCAATACCCGAAAAGGACCCGAATGGATAACCGGAATAGGAGATAATCCTTTAGCGGGGATCTCTGGTGTCTTGTGTTTACTAGGGGTTGCTGTTTTGCTATTGGGGATTGGGGATTGGTGATTCGTCATTCGTCATTCGTCATTTGTTGATTGTTCATGCTTCATTGTTCATTGTTGATTGGGAATCATCTCCCTCATCTCCCTCATCTCCCTCTGCTCCCTCTGCTCCCTCTGCTCCCTCATCTCCCCCATCTCCCTCATCCCTCTTTCGCTGACCAACGTTTTTGCCAGTGGGAAGTGGGTTCGAGAGTAGAAGATTGCTGCTCAATTTGTCGCCGTTGCAGGATAATCGCCGCTTGATCTGTGATATCATGTCCGCCGAAATAACCGTAATATCCTTCTTCCTTGCAACCTTGCTCCTTCCCTTCTGTCCTCTGCCTTCTGCCCTCTGCCTTGTCTCCACCTAAATGTGAGTATTCAACCGGACATAATATGAGTTGAGGATCACGATAGGGAATAGCCGCACGGGTTTGTAAATGTTGACGCGATCGCTCTGAGAGAGGGGGTAGAGTGGAAGCGTCAAAACTTGCCACCGTTCCCGGTTGTCGTCCCCCGACAGGCGGTGTCGCACCAATCTGAAATCCAGCCGTAATTAAGCCACTGCGGACAGCCGCCGCACAGGAGTAGGTTGCTAGTCTACCTGTTTTGGCGCAGCATTTGGCTAAATGCTGGAAAAATTCCACCGTCCATAATTGGGGACAGCGACGGGGAGAAAAGGGGTCAAGAAAAATAGCATCGGCTTGAAAATTCGACCGACACAATTGCTGGATGCTTTTTCTCGCATCGCCGACATAAAGTTGCGCCTGAAGCTGAGCGGTTTGGACTTGTGAGGTTGTCACCAGACGCTCTAGGAATTCGGGAATGGGCTGATTCCAGCCACTGAGAAAATGATGGGCGATCGCGCTTCGGGGTACAGTCGGGTCTAATTCCAGGGCGACTAATTCAACGCGACATCTGGGGTTAATTGTCCAAATTGTTTCTAGAGCCGCCGCCGTATTGTAGCCTAAGCCATAACAGACATCCAGCAGACGCACAACCTGCTGTTGGGCTTTTTGTTTTAGGTGGCAAGGTTCAACAAATTTTAACAATGCTTCCGTTTTTGCCCCTTGAGTGCTGTGGAAATATTCACCAAACGCTTCAGAAAAGAAGGTGAATGAGCCATCGGCTGTGGGCTGAGGGGTAAAGCTGTGGATGTTTGCCATGGTTCGTCTGAATGATATTCAAAATTCTACCGTCTCCATCTTCCATGCCTCCCGCGCCTTACGCCTCTGCCTCACTTACCTCATATATCTCACATACCTCACCATTTCCATGGCTTCTCATTTCCCTGCTTTTGCCTACTGCTCTCTGGCTTCTGGCTTTTACGAGACTTGTCCCTTGACAATACTCACTCAAAGGGGCTATAACATAAATAACTCACAAGAATGAGCAAAACAAACAAATCCATAGTCAGGGTGTCAGCAGACAGCATGAGTGAAATTTGAGGAAGAATTCGATGAGAGTCCAGATCTTAACCCTAAATAACGTTCAAATATTCGGTGATGTAGCAGTTTCTGCTCTTCCTAACAGCTATCGTTCTCGACTCTCCGATATGCTCAATAATTCTCGAAATTTCATTGTGTTGACGGACGTAGAAGTCCACCAACAGGGACAACCGCTCACGCAAATGTCCTCTCTATGCATTAACAAGCCTGCGATCGCCTTTTTATGTGAGGCAGAGGTGACACCCACTTCATCCCAGACTCTGGATACTGATCCAGTTTCGGCAAGTGCATCCTGACGACTGTGGCTACTCCAACCTTTAGAGGAAATAGATCATGAAAACGATAACTACTAAAATCAAACAGGCAATTTGGGCAGTTCCCTTCTGTCTCACTGTCCTCTCACCGCTTTCCACCCACGCCTTAACCGTTGAAGAGGTTCCTAATCCGCAACAGCTAAATGGCACTTGGGTAACAGATATGGCAGATATTCTCAGTCAGGATACGGAACGCCAACTCAATCAAATGATTTCCGAGTTGGAAATTGAAAATGGCACAGAAATTGCTGTGGTGACTGTACCTGAAACCTCTCCCGCCGCCTCACCCAAAGCATTTACCACTAAATTGTTCAATCACTGGGGGATTGGCAAAGCGGATGAAGACAACGGTGTCCTGTTTTTGATTTCCATAGGCGATCGCCGCGTCGAGATTGAAACCGGATATGGTATCGAACCGATTTTACCCGATGCCCAGGTGGGTCAGATTATCGAAACTAACATTACTCCGCCTTTTAAGCAAGGTGACTTTGACGCAGGGACATTAGCCGGAACCAAAGCATTGGTTGTTCAATTAGGGGATGACGCCAATACAACCGATACCATCCAAACGAATAGGAAAACGACCAACAGTACGACGGTTGTATCTTCATCTCAACTATCCAGTGAAGGAACCTTTTCTAAAGGGACGTTACAATCATTACTTCTATTTATAGGAGTACCTGTGGGAATCATTGTCCTACTCGTTGCCAATCGCAATCGTAGCCGTTCTTCCAGGCGCCGTTATTCTAAGCATCGTTATTCTAGGCGTTCTTCCAATGGCGGTATCAGTAGTGGTGGTTCTAGTAGTTGCAGTTTTGGTGGCAGTGATTTATAAGATCATGTCCGGTTGAAGACTTACAGGTTTTGACTGCCTCAAGTAGATAGCAGATGTTTGCTAAATGTGTGAAACATTATTCCTCAAATTGACCTTTTGCAGACAACTAAGGAGTTAACAGTGAATAACAGACAAATAACTCAGCTTCAGAAAATTACAGCTTTCCCCCATAACCTAATCAACATCAACAGTTTATCGGAGATTAAAACAATGAAACCTTTTGCACGTCAACTCAAACAAATGATTTGGACAGTTCCAGTTTGTCTAACCATTTTCTCCCCTCTGGCTGCCCAAGCCATCACCGTTGAAGAAAGCACATTCAACCAAACAAAAGCAGTCGTTACTGAAACGAGTTCTGTAGTCGCGAGTCATACTACATCTCCTGAGCATATTTATAAGTCGTCTAACGAGGCTTTGCTGGCAATACTCATCCTATTGGGTATACCTGTTGGAGTGCTGATTCTAGCCCTAAATAGCGATAGCAGTGCTGGCGGTTATCGTTCTGGTAGTAGTCGTTCTTCGAGTAGTGGCTACAGTGGTGGCGGCTTTGGCGGCGGTGGCGGTTCCACTGGTGGCGGCGGTTGCAGCGGTGGCGGTGGTTCCAGTGGTGGTGGCTTTGGCGGCGGTTCCAGTGGTGGTGGCGGTTGCGGTGGTGGTTTCTAAAGGGAATCAATAGTGGTTCGTAGTTGCACCAAGCGTGCCATAAGTAAGTTAAGCGCTGACTACAAACTCTTACATCTAACATCATCGGTTTGTAGTGGCGCTGTCTTCGCCATCAGCGATCGCATCATTTTCTACCAACCCTTAAATTAGTGAATCGACACTATCAAGTTGTAAAGAAATATTACAGCAATTCACCTCTCGCATAAAAGCCAAGACTCAATAGCGAGTAAGAGACAGACGACGCAGGTTCAAGAATTTACAGCGTTCTCATATAACCCAATCAACATCAAGTTTTTTCGGAGATTGAAATCATGAAATCTTTTGCCCCTAAACTCAAACAGATACTTTGGACAGTTCCATTTTGCTTCACAATTTGTTCACCCTTTGCCGCCCAAGCCTTAACGGTTAAAAACCTTACCAATTCGCCACCAGTGAATAGGGGTTTGGCGACAGAAATGGCAGCGATTGTTAGTGAAGACACCGAAAACCAAATCAATCCGATTAATTCCGATTTGCCAACGGCTAAAACGAATACTGGAGTCGCTAGTAATACTACGTCTTTAGAGTCCCAATCTAAGATCTATAAATCGTCTGGAGAAGCTTTACTGGCATTACTCGTACTATTAGGTGTGCCAACGGTCTTGATTTTTCTAGTCGCCAATAGTAACAGTAGTTCTTCGAGTCGTCGTTCTTCAAGTCGTCGTTCTTCAAGTAGTAGTTACACAGGCGGCGGTTACACGGGCGGTGATTACGGTGGCGGTGGCTACAGTGGCGGTGGCGATTCCGGTGGTGGCGGCGATTCCGGTGGTGGTAGTTTTGGTGGCGGTGACAGTGGTGGTGGTGGCGCTGGCGGTGATTTTTAATCGGATATTGGATAAGCTGTTCGGCATTTAAACCTTAATGTCAACAACTGCAAAATCGTTGTAATGCGAGCATCTTGCTCGCTACCCATTCCCAATTTAAATGATTGAAAGCTGATCAGCAAAATATACGTTGCGTCAACCTTCCTCATACCCTTACCAAAGAGAAATGACGATTCTCACCGTTTCAGGGTTTGATCCGTTCATGTCAAAAAGGGACAGAAAACGTTATGAATCTACCAACAACAATTAAAAGCGGCGTTATCTTATCAATGGTGATTATTCTCACCGCTTGCCAAACCACTTCTTCTACCCAATCACCTACTTCGTCTACCCAATCAAAGGCGGTTCAGTCTACACCAAAATCTCAGCTACCCCCACCACCGGAAGGGTACACCGCCATTCTGATTGACGATTTGGAGGATGGAAATCGATTCAACCAATTTCGAGGAACGTGGTTTACCTACGATGATCGCTATGACGGGGGTGATTCTCAGGTTAATCCTGAAGGCTATAGTCCTTTTCGTCCGAAACAATGTGGACCGGCTAATTCAGACAAATGCGCCCACATTACTGGTAAAGTTACCACAACTTACCCCGATGGCTATATCGGAATGGGGACGGATCTGAATAATCCCAACGATCCGATTGATATTCGCGACTATGATGCGATCGCGTTTTGGGCGAAAGGGGATGGAAAGACGTACCGCTTAAAGCTGCGTTCTCCAGCCACATCAGATTATGACGATTACGGCTACAATCTAACGCCAACTCCGGAATGGAAACGCTATGTAATTACCCTCGATTCTCTCAAACAAGAAGGCACAGGAAAACCTGTTAGCGCCGATGAAGCCTTAAGTCAAGTCATCAGCATCACTTGGCACACCCAGGGTCAACCCCACGATTCTATTGAACTGGCTGTCGATAACCTCAGATTTCTCAAGTCTAAACCCGAGTAATTGCTATGACTGTTATCCAGAAAAGTTTCCTCAGACAACAGCGTTCCCAATTTACCCCAATCTATCCAATGTCGCTGGAAAAAAAGCGGCATGAACTGGAAAAAAAGCAAATTTTGCCCCCGCGTCAACTCAATGGCATTTCTCTTGTCATTCCCACGTTTAAACGAGTGAAAATGTGTCAGACGCTGCTTGAGTCACTCCAAGCTAGCCGACAGAATTTTTCTGGTGATCTAGAAATTATCGTTGTTGATAATAGCCCCTTAAAGGAAGCCGAACAAATCAGGGAACTGTGTGTGGCTTATCAAGCTAGCTACGATTGGCAAAAGATTGGCGTGGGGGCGAAGCGGAACTATGGTGCAAGATTGGCTAACTATCCGATTATTTTGTTCATCGATTCAGATTGTGAAGCCACTCCTGATCTGCTGGAGGAACATCTCAGATTTTATCAAACAAATCCCCAGACGGTTGCCGTATTAGGAAAAACCCGATTCAAGGGATATAAAAGTTTTGTTTGGCAAGCCATTCAATTGAGTCCCTTTATCATTCCTTTTCACCTAGCCGATCAAGATGGACAGCGAATCTGGGGACCTTCCAATAACCTGTCGTGCCGCACAGATGTGTTTAAACGGGTCGGGGGATTTGATGAAACCTTTCCCCATAAGCCAGGGGGTGAAGATGTAGATTTTGGCTATCGCCTTTACAAAGCGGGTCATTTACTCACAACGAATCCCCAGGCTTTGGTATATCACACCACAGAAACGTGGAACGATATTCGTCAAGTTTTTAATCGTTTATTTAATTGGGGAAAAGCTGAGTTTTATCTCTATCACAAACACGGAGAGTATCTTTATTATGACTGTCCCAAAGGGTTAGGAATCGCCTTGCTGATGCTGTCCATGGCTGTAGCTATGGTTGTGATTAACCACAGTCTTCAATGGCTACTACTTCCCTTAATATTTTTAGGGGTTAATTTTGTCAGCCGGATAATTGTCCATCTTGGCTATCACCCAGACAGGCTAGTTCAGATCAACAAAGTTTTTTTGGCAGAAGTCTTTGCCTGGGTATATGAATTTGGCTTGACGATGCAGTGCGTTAATCATCGCTGGTTTTTACCGCTATACCACCGATTAATTGTTTTACCCGATGATGCGGTAATGGTTTGGAATAGTCAAATTCTCTATACCTGGATTACCGTTGCCCAGTTATTAGTTACGCTTACGTTATTTCAGTTGCTGTAGCAACCCATTTAATCGACCGGATTAGGAGGAACTCATTATGGGATTAGTTATTGTTCTGATCATCATCTTGATTGTAATTGTGATTTTTATCTCGTCCAATTACGACATCAAGCGTCGAGGGATTCAAACGACAGGTAAAGTGATTAACGTCAATAGTCGAACAACCACCGATATGTATGGGGTGAGACACACCACCTATTATTTGACCTACGAATTTCAGGATGCTCACGGCACACGATATACGGGAGAAAAAAGTACCAGTAGTCAAGGTCGTAAGGTCGTTGGCGACTCAGTTGCGGTCTATTATCTGCCCGAACGACCTGAACGAAATGACATCGACCTTTGAATCAAAAGCTGGACTGGAAACGTATCTAGTTCTCAACTAACAGCAACACGTAACATTTTCTCAGAGGTAATCATGAACACCATACAGAGTGAAATTCGTCCGATTAATTTGTCACAAACACCTCAAGTTCATCGGATCATTGCCACGAATCCCCAGTCTTCAATTCAAGTATCTCAGGCTGATATGTCCACCTGGATAGGATTGATCGTTGTACTGTTACTCGTGGGACTACCAATTATCATCATTTTCCAGTCTACACGTAAATCGAGTGGTAAGCGTTCTCACAGCCGTTCTCGCAAAAATGGGAACTGTTATTATGCGAGTGGTGGTAGTGATTGGCACAGTAATAGTAGCTGGGATGACAGTAGTTCTAGCAGTGCTATTTGGTATAGCAGTAGTGATGATTGCAGCAGTAGCGATAATTACAGTAGCAGTGACGATTGCAGCAGCAGTGGCGACAGTTACAGTAGCAGTAGCGATAGCTACAGTAGTAGCGATTTTGGCGGTGGTGATAGTGGCGGCGGCGGTGCAGGTGGAGATTGGTAATCATGATTAAGTTTCTCACATTTTTTATCGAAGATTAGAACGATGAAACAGTTTTTACTGAAAATTAAACCAATTATTTTGGGAGCTTTATTCTGTCTAACGTTGTTGTTCCCTCTTTCCGCCCAAGCCTTAACCGTTGAAGAGGTTCCTAATCCGCAGCAGCTAAATGGCACTTGGGTAACGGATATGGCAGATATTCTCAGTCAGGATACTGAAAGCCAACTCAATCAGATGATTTCCGAGTTGGAAACGAACAATGGCATAGAAATTGCGGTGGTGACTGTACCCGAAACCTCTCCATATCCATCACCTAAAGCTTTCACTACTAAGTTATTCAATCACTGGGGAATTGGTAAAGCTGATCAGGATAACGGTGTATTGTTTTTAATTTCCACTGGTGATCGCCGTGTCGAGATTGAAACCGGATATGGTATTGAAGCCATTTTACCCGATGCTCAGGTTGCCAAAATTATCGACACTAAAATTACTCCGCCTTTTAAGCAAGGTGACTTTGATACAGGAACATTAACTGGAACCAAAGAATTAGTTGTGCAGTTGGGAGGTGAAATAAATCAGACCAATTCTGAACTAAACGCTGAACCCAGTCCTCCTTCTTCAACTCCTAAAATTAATACTGAATCAACTAGCCCAAACCTTCGATATTGGCTTGAAAATAAATCATCTTTAATCAGTTGGTTGGTCGTTTTCTGCGTCATATTATTGTTGTCTAGTGTGCCAATTATTTTACTCATGGCAATTAGAATCGATTTGGGAAGAAAGCGCCGAATATTGGTAAAACCGGAAGGAAAAACCCGCACTAAAGCACATCCCCATCGCGATCGCTCTTTACACTGTGCTGATTGTAAGAAGCCATTGGAACAACTTGATGCGATCGCACTGAAATCCAAACTCACTCAACCGGAAAAAATTGCTCAACAAATTGGTAGTATTCGATTTGAAGGTTGGCGATGTCCTCGGTGTCGCCCTCAGTTAACTGGAGAAGGTGTGCATATTTTTGCTTATGTCTCCAACTCGCTGGACTTTGAAAAATGTCCCACTTGTCAAGAATTAACCGTCACTCGCAAGCTTGAAACCATACTGAAAGAACCCACTTGGAACCAAAAAGGTGAGCAATTGACGCATAAAGAGTGTCACTGTTGTGATTACCAAGAACAAGTCAAAGAAGCGATTCCCTGCTTAACGCCACCAGCTAATGCTATTTTCCTTAAACCTAATGAGCGATCGCGAGTGTCCCAAAACTTGAATTCAGACTTCAACCACCGACCCAAGCATTGTACCGATTGTAAATATCCCATGCAACTCATTGGTACTGATGATTTGCAATCCTACCTTACTCCTCCCCAAAAAGTAGCAGAAACGATAGGTAGTATTCAACTGAAGGGTTGGCAATGTCCGAATTGTCAGGGTGTTCACATTCGCACTTATGTGGAAAGTCCCAGAATTTTTCATAACTGTCCTTCCTGTCAAGAGTTCACAGTAACTCGTACTAAAAAGACAGTGCAACCCGCCACAACAGATAGTATGGGTAAATGTCTGATTATTAGCGATTGTCAATGTTGTGATTATCACCAAGAACAGACAGAAACAATTCCATGTTTACCGACTCCTCCTAGTAGGCGTTCAGGAGATAGCCATTCTTCTAGTAGTAGCTACAGCGGCAGTTATGGCAGTTACAGCGGTAGCAGTGATAGTAGTGGTAGCTTTGGTGGTGGTTCTAGTGACGGCGGTGGTGCTGGAGGGAGTTGGTAATTGCCTTAAATTTCATGAAAAGTGAGTAAAAAATAAATAATTTAGATATGATAATTTCTGAGTCAATGACGTCAGATGTGCTGCTTCTGTGGTTCAGTTTTGGCACAGGGGTTAGGGTTTGAGGCGCAATCCTTTTTCCAGATGGCAACCCCTGAACCTTAACCAGGACGATGCTCACGCCTAATCTGATTCGTCTGATCAGTTAGGGGATAGGAAGGGCGGGTTTTGCCTGTTCAATTATCACACGCTAGAAAGATTAATCCCTAAACCCGCCCCTACAGGGATGGGACTTTTGTGTCTGATATAAATAACGTCTCTTGCTTTAAATGTTGAATTATTTGTTATTGCCGATATAGAATGAGTGTGTTATGGTGTTGGTTGGTTTGAGCTGAATAGCACTGACGTAAGCGTTTTATGAATCGATGTAATACATCCATAGATTTATAGTCAGCGCTGAGGTGTTTATGGCGCTAAAGCGCAACTACGAGCGCAACTACAAGCGCAACTACGAATGAAGCTAGCTTAGGTCAGTAGTATTCGCCTTTATTGCGTGAGTTTATCGCCTTCATGCCATCCTCAAATTACGACCATTTATTTAATACTATTGAAGAGTTAGTGCTGCATCATTCTCCTAGTGGTGCAGAACGGGAAATTGATCAGCTGCTAATCAGTCGCTTGCAGGGCTTAGGGGTTGAATCGTGGCAGGATCGAGCCGGGAATATTATTGCTAAAATTCCGGGTCAAACCTCTGAGCGATCGATTGCGATTACCGCTCATAAAGATGAAATTGGCGGTATTGTTAAATCGATAGACGAACAGGGACAGGTGCAAGTCCGCAAACTCGGTGGCTCATTTCCCTGGGTGTATGGGGAAGGCGTTGTCGATTTATTGGGTGATAATCAAACTTTGAGTGGCATTCTGTGCTTTGGTTCACGTCACGTTTCCCATGAATCTCCCCAAAAGGCGCAACAGGAAACCGCCCCTCTGCGTTGGGAAGAGGCTTGGGTGGAAACGAAATGTACTCAGGCTGAACTTATTGCTGCTGGGGTGCGCCCCGGAACCCGCATGGTTGTGGGAAAGCACCGCAAGCGACCTATACGCCTCAAGGATTACATTGCTAGTTATACCTTGGATAACAAAGCCTCTGTTGCTATTCTGTTGAGTCTTGCTGAACAGGTTAAAACTCCGGTTGTGGATACCTATTTAGTGGCGTCGGCGAAGGAAGAAGTTGGCGCAATTGGCGCGTTGTATTTCAGCCAAAATCACTCGCTTGATGCTTTAATCGCCCTAGAAATCTGCCCTCTCTCCTCAGAATACCCAATTGAAGATGGGGAAGCACCTGTGCTGTTGTCTCAGGATGGCTACGGCATCTATGATGAAGGACTCAACTGGGAACTGCGACAGGCGGCGAATGGGATTGGTGTTCCCTTACAGTTAGCCACAATTAGCGGGTTTGGCAGCGATGCGTCTATTGCCATGAAGTTTGGTCATGTTTCTCGCGCCGCCTGCTTGAGTTTCCCCACGCAAAACACCCATGGCTATGAGGTGGCTCATTTGGGTGCGATCGCCAACTGCATTTCTCTGCTTGACACGTACTGCCAGACTCAGTTCACCTGAATATCACACAACGGCGACGGATAACAACTCCCTTTATTAAGATATAGTTAAGGAAAAAATGTGACAGTGAAGATTGTGTGAATATAAGTAGTGTAGGGTTTTTCTAAGCGAATCGTTAAGTATACTAGATAAAAAGCCAAGGACTTAACCAGCCGTTAGCGCTGAAAAAACAATTCTTTGAGGTAGGTTTCTCATGTTGTATATCATGCTAATTAGCTCAGTTACTCTTTACTTAGTAGTAGCGATGCGCTTGTTAAACAAGTGGATGACCTGTTTACAACAAGATAATACGTTGTCGGAAGACGATAAACTTAGCTGTGGAGTTTGTTTTGTTGTCGCCACCATTACTTGGCCCCTGTCTGTTCCCTATTCCTATCTAAGATTATTGGAAGGTAAAAATACGATTCCTCAAGATTCCTAATCACGTTGTACTTGTTTAAAGAAAGACGTGGCAAATAGGAAGTCGTAGGAACTGATTATCAACTAAACCGAAAGGAATCAAATCAAGTCGCCACGTATAAACCCGTCAACACTCCAACTCCTTACTGTCTTCAGTTCATTCTGAAAGAAGGAAGTCATGCTATTGTCGGGCGGATTGACGCGCTCCGGAGAGTTCGTAAGCGATAACCGATCAACAAAGTTTGTCTTTAAACAACCGAGCATGAGTAACAAAAATTCCCTCGGTTGAGTAGAAACAGAAGTATTCACATCTGTGTAGCATACATTTGTGATTGCAGGAGTAGTGATCACTACAACGCGATGGAAATCAAGCGACCATTCACCCATTATTGAAATGCTTTCGGTGTCAGCGTAGGGAATTTTGAATTTTGCCAAGTAGCCAAACTCTATCGTTATGGGGACAGAGATCGCCCCCAAAGACTGTCAAAATTGAAACAAGTGACAACACTTTGAGGAAAACAATATGACGGCTACTTTAACAGCACCTCAATCGATAGAATCCTGGTTGGGTGAAGAGGCAGACAATCTATTGACGTACAACGCCAAAGTTGATAAACGTCTGTTACATTTACCGAGTCCGGACTGGGTGGAACGGATTTTTGCCAATAGCGATCGCCCTGCCCCAGTGTTGCGTAGTCTTCAGCAGATCTACTCAAGCGGACGCCTTGCCAATACGGGTTATCTGTCTATCCTACCCGTAGACCAAGGGATTGAACATTCCGCCGCCGCCTCTTTTGCCCCGAACCCGGTCTACTTTGACCCGGAAAACATTGTCAAACTTGCTCTGGAAGGCGGTTGTAATGCGGTTGCTACGACGTTAGGGGTTTTGGGCATGGTGTCTCGCAAGTATGCCCACCGTATCCCCTTCATTGCTAAACTGAACCACAATGAAATGCTAACCTATCCGAATCGATATGATCAGCTTATGTTCGCCAATGTCGAGCAAGCCTGGAATTTAGGCGCTGTGGCTGTCGGTGCGACGATTTACTTTGGATCTGAGGAATCAAGCCGCCAAATTGAGGAAGTGAGTAAAGCATTTGCCCGCGCCCACGAGTTGGGGATGGCAACAATCCTGTGGTGCTATTTACGCCATAGCGTGTTTAAGCAAGATAAAGATTATCATCTTTCGGCTGACCTCACGGGTCAAGCCAATCATCTTGGCGTTACCATTGAAGCCGATATTATTAAGCAGAAGCAGCCTGAATGCAATAATGGCTATGGTGCGGTTGCCAAAGCCACGGGTGAGAAATATGGCAGAACGGATGATCGCGTTTACACTGAACTTACCAGTGATCACCCCATTGATTTAACTCGTTATCAAGTTCTCAACTGCTATGCGGGTCGTGCAGGTTTAATTAATTCTGGCGGTTCATCGGGGAAAAATGATTTTGCCCAAGCTGTTCGCACGGCTGTGATTAATAAACGGGCTGGCGGTTGTGGATTGATTTCTGGACGTAAGACATTCCAGCGACCCTTCGAGGAAGGTGTTAAGCTGTTCCACACGATTCAGGATGTATACTTGTCCGGCGACGTGACTATTGCTTAATCCCGAATTGCATTTAAACCTTGGTTGGGGCGGGTTTAGTTACATCTGTTGTGAGATAAGTCACGATAATTGTGAAACCCGCCTCCACACAAAATTTTAACTTCCTCACTTTGACTGTAATACCGAGGACACCCTTTCAGTTATTACTCCCTTAACCGCTCAACAAATGCCCCATGTTCCGGTGTCGCCAATCCCTCCTGCAATACTGACAGCACTTGAGCCAAATCCCCTGCTAACAAGGCGGGTACAGCTAACCACAATCCCGGAAAAACCTCACTCCTGACAATCCCCGCATCATCCGGTTGTAGAGAAACATAGTCGCCTTCTTGTAATCTAAACCAATCGAGGCGTTGGTCATAAAATTGCCATACGATGTATTCCTGCACCTGATTACGGCGGTATGTTCTTAGCTTGTTGCCCAAATCGTAGGACGCACTACTCGCCGCAATTTCAACAATCAATTCTGGCGCACCTTGGACATAACCATCGGCATCAATGCGTGACTGTCCCCCCAACGTTTCATCAAATCGCAGTAACGCATCGGGTTGGGGTTCGTTGTCCATATCCAGGCGAACCGTCGCATTGTCTCCTAACCTGACGCCGATTGTGCTAGCGCGATAAACACCCAACCATGTCACCACAAGGGCGTGAGGTTCAGCATGAGGCTCAAAGCGTAACGGTGACGCCACGTAAACCACTCCTTCAATTAGTTCCGCTTTCTTGATCGTTGTCGTTGCTTGATAGCGTCGCTCAAATTCTTTTCGGGTTAAGCGATCGCCATTTTCTAGGGGCGGTAGGTTTGACATCGCCTGAGACTGGGCAACTGTATGGGTTTGGGAATTTTTGACCGCCATAGAACAAGACCTTTTAACCGCTATTGTTCAGTATAGATAAATGTCTCTGAATTCAAGAGAGATTCTCATAGTTGGTAAAAGTATAGTCAAATATAGACAGACTGAATTTCATTGCAGAAATTCCCTTCGCTTTTACTTTGAGAGATTAATTCTCCTTGGGTGAACTACGCACCTCTCTATCCCATAGCGGTTAAACGCATTTGGGAATGCTTTTCGTAAAATATTGTAGGAACCTATAACATCAGATTGAACAAGAACCCCCTTGTCTGTACGATATAAACCTCGTTTAATTCTTTTTCCACTAAAAACGGGTTTCTCAGTTATCTGTCCATAAAGGGGGAGAGGATCTAAATTCAAAAAATTAGAAGCTGAGGTATAGGATTCTTCTTGAAAAATCACCGATATTCCTAGTAATTGACATTTGTAAATAATCATGTCAATTAATCGAGCATGAGGAACGGTCACAAATTTTTGATTGTTGACTTTTCCTAAGTTCACTTCTTGTTTCCAACCGTCATTTTTCCCAATTACTAAAGTCGTGATATCTTGGTCAACTAAGAGATTGACTAAATAACGACTCGCTCGATGAAGATAATTATCTATCTTCTGATTACGGCAACGGGTTAAACGACGGATTCTTTGGGAACTTTTGTGATTGCCTTTTAACAGAGATTGTAACTTCGCTCGACGCTGGTTATAAAATTGATTTAGGCTTTTTAACGGTCTGCCATTAATTAACAAAGGAGTAAAATCCGGTTGATTTGAAGTTACAGCCATTAAATTATCTATACCTAAATCTATTGCTGCTATCTTTTCATTGGGGGTTAATAACTGTTCTTTTTCTTCATAAATTACCTCGATTACATAACAATCACATTTCGGAATGATTCTTACTTCTGCTATACGGTTAGCCACTTGACTGGTCAACTCAATATTAGTTCCTGATAGCTTGACTAATCCTTTTCTTCTGGCTACTTTACTTATCGCTTGAATTGTATAAATTAGCAGATTTTTTCCTTTTTTTGTATCTTTATAGCCAGGGATTTTCGGTCTGCCTATAAATTTATCGGGATGCTTTTTAAATTCGGAGGTCGCTGCGAAAAATGATTTCCAGTTCCGATCTAATCCTCTTAAAACTTGCTGTGATACTTTAGCGGGTAAGGCTTTATATTGTTCGGTCTCTTTCATCAAGGAAGCCATCTGATTATAAGTCAAATACCCATGACCATAAATCCAGTTTTGACGGATGAGATAATTGGCTGAGTTGTAAAGATTTTTAGACTGCCAAGACAAGCGATCTATCTTCCTCCAAAAACGATGCCCTTTTTTAATTATATGTCTTTGAGCTAGTCGCATTATTAGTCGGAGAGAGAGTTTCATGTATATATTACCCAACATGACTACATCTGACTATATTCTTATTGAAACTTTACAAGACCTCGACATGCCCAACAAAAGCCTACAAGGTCGTTTGGATCGCTTTATCCACGCTCCCCAAACTGAACTGGCGCTGATCCTACTCATCCTACTTTCCGTAATCTTGGTGATTGCGGAAGTCACGCTTTACAGTAAAGGTCAACCCTATCGACTTGTCTATCTGACTCAAGAACTACTTACGGGGATCTTTATTATCGAGTTGACCATTCGCTATTTTGCGGCTAAAAACAAACGCCGTTTCTTCCGCCACTATTGGTTAGACATTATTGCTGTATTACCCCTATTGCGAGCCTTTCGCCTGTTGCGAGTGTTGCGCCTCTTACGGCTATTGCGGGTGGGAATTTTATTAAATCAGAATTTAAACCGTCTTGGTTCTACCTTAGCCACAAGTATTGGTGTCCAGATTGGGATATTGCTAGTTGTCGGTTTAGTTATTTTAGTCGGCGCGATCGCGATTCACTTACTAGAGGGCTTAAGAAATCCTGATTTTTCCTCTGTGAAGGATTCCCTGTGGTGGAGCTTTTTTACCCTGGTATCCGGAGAACCCATCGGCGGCGAACCCCAAACCGATGCGGGACGATTGGTTACACTCATAGTAATCCTGGGTGGCTTAACGATGTTTGCCATGTTTACGGGTGTCGTTTCCGCCGTCATGGTACAACGACTGAGAACGGTGATGGAAATCAAACATTGGGAATTGGACGAACTACGGGATCATATTGTTATCTGTGGCTGGAATCGCAGTGGACATCTGCTGATTGAACAACTGCAAGCCGATCCGATTTTAAAACACCATCCGATTGTGGTGGTGGCTGAATTTATCCAAACCCCGGAACGAGAACTCAAACATGTGAATCGTTCCCAAATTTATTTCTATACCGGGGATTACACGACAATTGATGTCCTGGAAGCCGTGGGAATTTATCACACCTCACGGGCTATTTTGTTGGCAGATGCGACCCATCCGCGCAGCGATCAGGATCGGGATGCACGAACTGTTTTAGCGGCATTAACGATTGAAAAACTGCATCCGGGTATCTATACCTGCGCTCAACTTCTTGATGGCAAAAATAATGTGCAACTGCGAGTGGCGGGGGTAGAAGATGTGATTGTGGCGGATGAATTGGCGAGTCATTTAATGGCGACTTCAGTGCGAAACTGGGGTTCTGTGGATGTGTTAGCGGAATTGCTCACTGTACAAACGGGGAACCAAATCTATAAAATTTCCCTACCCCAGCAATGGCATGGTATTTCATTCTGGAATGCGGCTCAATGGCTAAAAGAGGAGCTAGATAGTATTTTAGTTGCTGTGGAACGGCAAACGCAGGGGCATCGAGAGACTCTGGTTAACCCCCCCAAAGATGAACAACTCATGTTGGGCGATCGCTTGGTTGTGATTGCCCCTCACCAACCCCAAATTGAGAGAGTTCTTAAGGCTAAAAAGTAATAGATCTCAAAGAAGGGCTAAAGCCCTGACTACAAACTACGAATAGGCTGAAGTTATGGGTGTACCTGGGGCGATTGTGGGAAAAATTTGGATCGATGGATCAGTCACAGATAATTGAACTCTGATTCCCACAGGTAAGGGTGTATTCAGGGTGGTACGAGCATGGAGTTCTTTACCCGATGGGGTTTGGAGACAATACCGATACTCGCGACCTAAAAAATGGCGATCGCGAATTAAGAGGGGTGCATCATTATCGGGCTTGAGAATTACGTTTTCTTCCCGCAGCATTAGTTCCCCACAATCAGGAATGGCGTCATTTGGGAATTGGATGTTACTGTGACATTCTCTATTACTGATTTCAAACGAACCCACCTCAGTTTCCCATAGCTGTCCCCGACGACGGGCGGGTAAGAAATTGGCTTGGGTGACGAATTCGGCGACAAAACGAGAGGCGGGGTTGGTATAAATTTCTTCGGGGGTTCCCAACTGTTCTAAACATCCCGCTCGCATCACTCCCACTTGATCGGAGATGGATAGGGCTTCTTCTCTGTCGTGGGTAACAAAAATTGCTGATGTGCCAATCTCTTTGAGGATTGATCGTACCTCTTGGCGCAACCGCAGACGTACTTGCACATCCAGATTACTCAGGGGTTCATCTAACAGGATTAAACTGGGACGTGGTGCTAACGCCCGGGCGAGGGCGACTCGCTGCTGTTGTCCTCCCGATAGTTCGTGAGGGTAGCGTCTCTCTAATCCGGATAATCCTACCAGTGCGATCGCGTCAGCCGTATTTTTCTTAACGGATGTTCGATTCATCCCACTGCGGCGGTTTTTCAAGCCAAAAGCAACATTCTCCGCCACATTCAGATGAGGGAACAAGGCATAATCTTGAAACACCATACCCGTGTTCCGTTGTTCTGGGGGTATCCAATACCCGGAACCCGCCACTGGGCGTCCAGCCAAGACAACAAGTCCCGACTGAGGACGCTCAAACCCTGCCACTATCCGCAATAGAGTGGTTTTACCACAGCCAGAGGGACCTAATAACGCCAGTAAATCACCTTGACACAAAGTCAGCGTCACCTGATCAACGGCTGGAGTTGTATGTTGATCATAGTGCTTGGTAATGTCCTCTAAATGTAGAATTGCAGCTTGTTCCATAGAATGTTTTTGACCCTTCACGACTTTCGAGGGAACCTGGTTTGTAGGGGCGGGTTTCATGACTATCGTTTCTTACCTCCCCCTGCTTCCAGACGTGCCATGGCACGTCTCTACATTGCTTGCTCCCCCTGCTTCCTCATCTCCCCCTCTTCCTACTGCGGCTAGGAAGCCGCCAGCAGTCTTCCAGCCAAGAGGCTAAATCGCGGCGTGGTACGGTTAGCTGTCTGACTACACTCCACAGTTGAATCGCTGTCACCGGATCATGAATCTCAGCCGTGAGTGGCTGGTTCATCCCGCAGTGACTCGCGATCGATAGTTCCTGTAAACGGCGGTACACTTGCCACCGATCGGCTTGATTAATGTCAATCACTTGACCAGTTTTAGGTTGGGAACTCCAGGGATTCATTTTTCTCTCAAAATGCAATATATTATCATTAATGTCTGTTGCCAGACATTAATTTTTCCATAAGAACTGCTATGACAGGGAGTTTCAGCCGGATTTCACTCCCGTCCCCTAGTTTAAGCCAGACAGAAGCCAAATGCTAATTATTCTCAATTAATTGGCTAATAGACAATGAAGCAGGGATGATACGGCTTCTCCTGCAAGCCAGCTAAGTGGGTGGACACAATGAAAGTTAACGGTTGAGAACCGGGAACAGTTTCAACCCCCTGATGGGGGAAGATTCTGCTTAAGCATCCTCGAAAAATGCCAGGATTTCCAGCTTATGGGTTTCAAAACTTTGCACCTGATGCACCTTTAATCATCCCCCTAACCCTTTATTTGTAAGGGTTTCAGGCTTGTGCAGCAAGCCCTAATTACCGCCTCGTCTCAAATCCATTCAACCCTTCGGGTTCTTCATACTCCACCGCCACATCTTTCACCACAGCAGCAGAAGGACCCTTGTGACACCAATTAATCATTTCCTCAACTCCAGATTTCGTCCCTTCAAACACCGCTTCCACTCGACCATCGGGTATATTTCGCACCCAACCATTTACACTGCATTGACGGGCTTCACTAACTGTTGAAAGGCGATAGCCAACGCCTTGAACTTGTCCGGAAATGAAAACGTGGGCGCGAATTTGTTTCTGTGATTGATTCTGCATTTTATATCAATTTCGATTGAATACTTAAGTAGGTAGAGCCAATCATTTATTTTTAACCTTTGCTCAGCTTTGTTGTAATTCTTCCTGAAGAATGCGTTGATAAATTCCCGGTAAATATCGAGACATTGAATTGGTTTCAATACCATAACCTAAACTCGTCCAAGTTCCCGACAATCGCCGCAATACTCGATCCAATCTACCTTGGCGCAATTGTTGGGAAATATCCATTCCCCACGCTTGCTGATCACTCAACCAAGCATACACGACTGCATCCTGATATTGTGGCTCAAAGCTATAGTTGCTCCACCATAACAATTGCCAAGGCTGAGGATGATAGCGTCTGGCTTTGTCATACCAAGTCGTATTAATAAACTGATATCGTCCGGCGGCGGTGGTACAATTCCCGACATTGGGACCTGCGACAATTGGCACACAGCGATTAGGATGATCGCTCAAATCCCAGACATGCTCTCCTCCATACAGTACCGAATACGGTCGAGACACATTCGCCTCACTTGCGGAAATAGTTCGCATCAACGCCCGAATATAAGGATCACCGCCTCGCATGACTAACGGCTGAGTTCCCTTTTCACCTCTGGGATCATTAAAACTCCATTCCCCTTGCTGATATCCTTCGCGCAGTTCTAGGAATAGGATCATTAAAATTAGAATATTAATCCATTTAATTAGACGTTTCATTTGACACTCTCCGGTCTAAAGACGCGGAGATTCTTGGTTCCCCGACTCGCCGTTAGACGACAGGATTGCTCCAACCGCCCAAGAGGGCAAATCTCCCCAAGCGTAAGTTCCGGTGTGCCCCACCGTACTTAATCCTTTTTGCAGAATGTTTAAACTAGCTGCGATATCCCTGTCCTCAACATACCCACAGTTACCACAAACATGGGTTCGTTGAGACAGGGATTTTTTGACTCGATGGTGACACTCTGGACAATCCTGGGAGGTGTAGTGCGGAGGAACCGCAACTGTTGCTTTCCCATACTTGTGTCCAAAGTATTCTAACCATCGTCTAAATATAGACCATCCTGCATCAGAGATAGACTTAGACAAGTGACGATTTCTCACCAAACCTTTGACATTCAAGTCTAGCCTTCGGCAAGCCGCTGGCGCGTCTACATAAGCTACCAAATCGTTAGATTGGATGACGGAGTATGCGACACGAAGAGCAATACTCTTTTCGCTGCCTACTTACTCTTAAATGCTTCCGGGCATATCGGCAACATGCCTTTTGATAGTTGTTTGACTGCGGTTTTACTCCCTTTTGGTACTTCTTAGACTTCTTACGGTTAGCAAGGGTTAGCTGTCTTTCCGATTTGCGGTAAAACTGCGGCGACTCTTCTGTATGCCCAGTTGAGTCAGCTAGGAAATATCTGATTCCCAAATCTAAACCAACAGCTTTCCCGGTCGGCTGGGTCTTAATCCGC